>QIFF01000198.1 GCA_003230635.1 bacterium
CAGCCGCAGTACCGCAGCATCGCCCCCCGGCAGAAGAGCGCTGTTAATGCGCACCATATGGTCGTACTGCTGATAAACCCACTCCTTGCTGGCAATGGTGGGCGAGGCCAGCAGCTTCAATAAGACCTGATTGTAGTCAGTGGGTGCTTGGGGAGGTTCTGCCGCTTGAAGAGACTGCAAATAGGCCGGTTTTTGTAGCGGGCGCTGATAACAGGGGGCTTGATCGGCCAGGTCACGGGCCGGAATTGCCGCTACCGTTTCCTGCCCGTTGCTAACCCGCAGAAAACCGTCGGCGGTTACCCGTCCGATGGTGACACACTCCAGGTCCCACTTGGCAAAAATCGCCGCCACCTCTTGCTCCCGGCCGGCTTTGGCCACCAGCAGCATGCGCTCCTGGGACTCGGAGAGCATAATTTCGTAGGGGGTCATACCCGTTTCCCGCTGGGGTACCAGGGCAAGATCAATCTCAATACCCACTTCTCCCCGGGCGGCCATCTCACAGGTGGAGCAGGTCAGGCCGGCCGCTCCCATATCCTGAATCCCGACTATATAATCATGGCGCATCAGCTCCAGGCAAGCCTCCAGCAGCAGCTTTTCGCCGAAGGGGTCGCCCACCTGCACCGTAGGGCGGCGCTCCTCGGACTTTTCGTCAAACTCCTCCGAGGCCATGGTAGCCCCGTGAATCCCGTCACGCCCGGTCTTGGAGCCTACATAAATTACCGGATTGCCCACCCCGGACGCCGTTCCCAAAAATATGCGCTCTTTGGAGGCAACGCCCAGGCAAAAAACATTCACCAGGGGGTTCTGGTTGTAGGTGGAATCAAAATAAATCTCGCCCCCTACCGTGGGCACCCCCATGCAGTTGCCGTAACCGGCAATCCCCTCCACCACATGCTCAAACAGGTAGCGGTTCTTGGCAATGTCCAACTCCCCGAAGCGCAGGGAATTGAGCAGGGCAATCGGGCGCGCCCCCATAGTGAAGATATCGCGCAGAATTCCCCCCACCCCGGTGGCCGCCCCCTGGTAGGGTTCAATAAAGGAGGGATGGTTGTGGCTCTCAATCTTGAAAACCGCCACCTGGCCGCCGCCAATGTCAACTACCCCGGCATTTTCTCCCGGCCCCTGCACCACGCATTTACCCTCAGTGGGCAAGTTCTTTAAAAACGTACGCGAGCTTTTATAGCTGCAATGCTCAGACCACATCAGGGAAAAGATACCCAACTCGGTATAGCTCGGCTCCCGCCCCAGAATCGCCAGGACTTTCTGGTATTCCTCGGTGCTCAAGCCGTGCTCAGCAACCAGTTGGGGAGTAATTGGGGGGTTTGGTGTCATTAACGCTTTCCCTGCCACCAGTGGATAACAGAGCTAAAAAACAGCTTTCCGTCCTCAGACCCCAGGATGGATTCGCTACAGCGCTCGGGGTGGGGCATCATTCCCAGCACGTTGCCCTGCTCATTACAGATGGCGGCGATATTGCCCACTGAGCCGTTGGGATTATAAGCAGCGTTCACTTCTCCCCGGGGGCTGCAATAGCGCAGGACAATCTGTCCACGTTGTTTTAGGCGGGCGATTGTAGCCTCGTCGGCATGGTAATTACCCTCCATATGGGCAACAGGGATGCGCAGGACTTGGCCTGTCCGGCAGTTAGCGGTAAATGGGGTTCGGTTATTTCCCACCCGCAGATTTACATAACGGCAGATAAACTTCAAGTTTTTATTGCGCTGCATGGCCCCCGGCAGCAGTCCCGCTTCCAGCAAAATCTGAAATCCGTTACAAATCCCCAAGACCAGCCCCCCCTGCCTGGCAAAGTCAATCACCGCTGACATGATGGGGGAAAAACGGGCAATCGCCCCGGTGCGCAGGTAATCCCCATAGGAAAACCCGCCCGGCAGGATCAGGCAGTCGTAAGCCCCAAGCTGGGCCTCCTTGTGCCAGACAAAATCCACCGCCTGGCCCATAACGTGCTTGATTACATGATAGCAGTCATGGTCGCAATTTGAGCCGGGAAAAACGACTACACCCCAACGCATCTTATATCTTACCTTCTAGAATCATTGAAACTTCTGCATCCAATTTTGATAATAGTCAATGTTATTTTCCAGAATCTCAATGTCTTTTTTATAACTTTCAATTTGCAGTTGCCGGGTCTCTACCGCCAGTTGCAGCCGCTGGAGAGTTGCCTCTAATTCACCAATATTGAGCGGGATTGCTTCCTGCTGGTAGGCTTGAGTAATTCTCTCTTCCAGGTGGGACTGTTGGTTTTGCAGGCTGTCGATTTCCGATTCCAGGAAGGCGATGTTTTTCTGCACCTTCTCTATAGAGAGCTTGAGTTTTTCCTGCTTGACCTCGTATTCAGCCAGCAGGTGCTCCTTTTCCTCTACGATTTCCGGAGATTCCAGCTCACGCTGGTGGGTGGGGGCCTCCAAAATCAACTGTCCGTGCTCGCTGTCCATGGTCAGCTTGAACTCATTTAAAAAACTCAACCCAAGCAGGCGGGTTTGCCCCACCAGGACATCCAGATCACGCACCTCAGCCTTACCAATGCGCAAAGACTTCAACTGCACGCGGGGAAACTCCACTTCACGGCCGTCGGCCAGGCGGGTGCGCACCACAGGGGCATCCTTGGTTTCCAGCCCCAGTTTGCGGGCGTCCTCCGGGGTAATCAGGGTTTCCGTGGCCCCGGTATCCAGGTGAAAGACAACCGGCAGTTTATAATCGAGCACCCCGTTGAGCAGAACGGAACTGCCCTTACGCTCAAAGTGAACTACCGTCCGCTCGGCGCTCTTACCCGCTTTGTCAGAGAATGCGGAAATAATAACCTTGTGGCGATAGGCCACCGGCACCTTTTGCCGGTCGTTGGTAAAATGAGCAACCCCCTTCTCATCCGTCCAGCGGTAAATCTTGGCCTCAACCCTGAAGGGGGCAAGGCAAACAAGACCGGCTAAACTGATAAGCAACCACTTTTTCACTGCAATTACCCCTACATGTAGTTGCCTGATTCATCAGGCAATCCCCCCTCACCCCAGCCCTCTCCCCATTGGGGAGAGGGAGTGCCCAATAAATTGGGCAACTACAACTATTTCCCCAGCCTTTCCTCCACCAGACAGAGAGAACTATCTTTCAAGGCCAGGTAATGGAGCTGAGCCGGGCTATCCCAGACAAGATTACCCCCGGCCCTGGTAATAATATCATTATATTCCTTGCCCTCTTGCCCATCTACCACCACCAGCCGCTTAAAACCTTTCCCGGCCACATAAGCTACCCGCCGGCTGTCAGGACTAAAAACGGGGCTGCCTTTGGCAATACCCTTATATTTCTTGCCTTCCTGCCCATCCACTACTACCAGCTGCTTATTGTGCCGTTGCGCAGCATAGGCCACCCGCCGGCTGTCCGGGCTGAAGATGAAACTGTCAAGCTTAATAGCATCATACTCTGCCCCTTCTTGCCCATCCAGCACCAGCAGCCACTTCTTGCCATGTTGTGCAGCATAGGCCACCCGGCGGCTGTCTGGGCTGAAGATGAGGCCGCCGAGACTACTGTATTCCCTGCCTTCTATTCCATCCAGCACCAGCAACTGCTTATTGTTGCGCGCCAGCCACTTATTCTTGCGGGCCGCTACAAAAGCCACCCGCCAGCTGTCCGGACTGAAGATGAGTGTGTTCTCTGCAATCTTATTGTAGGGTGTGCCTTCTTTTCCATCTACTATCGGCAGCGCTTTACTACCCTGGATACCTGCATAGGCCACCCGCCGGCTGTCGGGGCTGAAGACGAGTGTGTTCTCTGCAATGTCGTCGTATTGCCTGCCTTCCTGCCCATCCACCACCACCAGCCACTTATTGCCCCGTTGCGCTCCATAGGCCAACCGGCGGCTGTCGGAACTGAAGATGAGACTGGCTCCTCCAACGTCATCGTATTCCACCCCCTCCTGCCCATCCGCCGCCAGCAGCCACTTATTGCCTCGCTGGGCCAGACAGGCCACCCGCCGGCTGTCTGGACTGAAGACGGGACTGCCTGCTGCTATGCTGTCGTATTGCCTGCCCTCCTGTCCATCCACCACCAGCAACCACTTATTGCCTCGCCTGGCCAGATAGGCCACCCGCTGGCTGTCGGAGCTGAAAATGAGAGTGCCTCCCCCAACGCCGTCGTATTCCGTTCCCTCCTGCCCATCCACTATCACCAGACGCTTCTTGCCCCGCCCGGCTGCATAGGCTACCCGTCGGCTGTCGGGACTGAAAATGGGATAACCCTTCATAATCCCATCGTATTCCGCCCCCTCCTGCCCGTCTACTACCACCAGACGTTTCTTGCCCCGCTCAACGGCATAGGCTGCCCGCCGACCGCTCGGGGCTACCCTGAGGCTCCCTGCCGTCCAGGAAGAAAGGTCAATCTGAGCCAGCGGCGTTTCTTTTGCCTCTCTTTTCATCTCTTGAGTAGGTTCTTTTGCAGTTAGTCCCCCTAAAACTATTGGGTTATTGAAACAGATTACCTCAGTCTGTCATCCACACTAATATTCACTAACCGATTGCATATAATGCAAGTAATTATTCTTCATTTCCCCCAGGTTGTCCCCGCCGAACTTTTCCTGCATGGCGCAGGCGATTTCAAAGGCTGCCACCGCCTCCCCGATTACCGCTGCTGCGGGCACCGCACAGGTGTCGGAGCGCTCCTTACAGGCCGGCACGGCTTGCTTGGAGATAATATCCACCGAGCGCAGGGGTGTTTTAAGGGTGGGAATGGGTTTCATTACCGCCCGCAGGGCAATTTCCTCCCCGTTGCTCATACCCCCCTCAATCCCGCCGGCGCGGTTGCCGCCCCGGTAAAAGCCTTTCTCCTGAGCATAAAAAATCTCGTCATGGGCGGCAGAGCCGGGCAGATCAGCCAGGGCAAAACCCTTACCCACCTCCACCCCCTTGATGGCCTGGATACTCATAAGGGCCCGGGCCAGGCGCCCATCCAGCTTTCTATCCCAGTGGACATGAGAACCCAAACCCGGCGGGGAATTGAGCACCACCACCTCAAAAATCCCCCCTACGCTGTCCCCGGCCGACTTGGCCTCATCAATGCGCACCATCATCTGCCGGCTAGTCGTTTCGTGCGGGCAGCGCACCAGCGATTTCTCCGCCCGGGCAAAGAGTTCCTGAGGTGGCAAGTCCAGGCTGGACATTTGTACCCCGCCGATGGCGGTCACGAAGCTTATGACACCAATCTTAAACTCGGCCAAAAACTGCTTGGCAATCGCCCCCACCGCTACCCGCATGGCGGTCTCCCGCGCCGAAGAACGCTCCAGGATGTTGCGCAGGTCACGCTGGGCATATTTAATCCCCCCGACCAAATCGGCATGACCGGGCCGCGGCTGAGTGACCGCTTCCACCCCTTGAGAAAACGGCTCCACCGCCATAATTTCCCGCCAATTGGAGTAATCGCGGTTAGCCAACAGCAACCCAATCGGGCTGCCCAGGGTTTGTCCGTTGCGCACCCCGCTGATGATTTTGATGCGGTCGTTTTCTATTTTCATGCGCCCGCCGCGGCCATAGCCCTCCTGACGGCGGGCCAGTTCCTTATCAATCTCGGCGCAGCTTATGGGCACACCCGCCGGCATCCCTTCCAGGACAGCGCTTAAATATTCACCGTGCGATTCCCCGGCCGTAAGATAGCGCAGCATTAGCGCAGCATTTTTCCCTCTGTGGCATCAGGAGTTACCTCCTGATGCCTCCCCTTTACAGTATCCTTAATGACGGCTGTCAGGTGGTAACACCCGACAGCACACCTTATCAAGTTGTTCCTCTATTGACCCTTTTTCTCCTGGGCCGCCATCTCCGCATTCAAGTCATGAATCATCTTTTTCACCTGTTCGGCCTGCATCCCCCCCGGCATCAGTTTAAGAAATTGATTCCAGGCCTCCTTGGCCCCGGTCAGGTCATTTTTATCCCCCTTGAGAATAATCCCCAGGTTTAGAAAGGCTATGATGTGGTTGAGGTCGCTTTTATTTACCTTATGCAGTACCTC
>QIFF01000084.1 GCA_003230635.1 bacterium
CCGCTCCCAGGGCGCCGACCAATTCCTTGTTGCCCACCGCAAATCCCAGCCGCCAGCCGGTCATATTAAAGGTTTTGGACAAGGAATGGAATTCAATTCCCACCTCCCTGCCTCCTTCTACCTCCAGCAGACTCAAGGGGCGATAGCCGTCATAGGCCATTTCTGCATAAGCCGCATCCTGGCAGACAATAATATTATGTTTTTGGGCGAAATCAATCACTTTTTTCCAAAAAACCTCATCCGCAGTAGCCGCAGTAGGATTGTTGGGGTAATTCAAGAACATTAACTTGCAGTTAGTCAAAAATTTTTCGTCAATTGCTTCTAAATCGGGCAGGAAATTGTTTTTCGCCAGCAGCGGCATTGGATGGGGAATACCCCCGGCCAGAATTGTGCTGGCCTGATAAACCGGATAGCCGGGATCGGGCACCAGAACCCCATTTCCAGGATTGACAAGGGCTAAGGGAAGGTGAGCAATCCCCTCCTTGGAACCAATCAGGGTGATGACTTCACTGGCGGGCTCAAGCTCTACCTGGTAACGGCGCTTGAACCAAGCGGCGGCCGCTTGTCTAAAATCAAGCATTCCCAGATAGGAGGGATAATGATGATTGGCCGGGTCGGCAGACGCTTGCTGGAGACGCTCAACAACCGGGGCCGGGGTGGGCAAATCCGGGTCCCCAACCCCCAGGTCAATAACATCCACTCCCCTGGCTAAAGCCTCCTGTTTGAGTTCATCCATGCGGGCAAAAAGATATGGCGGCAGGGCTTGCAAACGTTCAGCCCTTTTTATATTTATTCTGGTGGTCACTATAGTCCTTTCTCTTTGGTTATTTGCTCTCGTAGTGCAGGGCTTTAGCCCTGCTTGCAATTAAGCAGCCCTAAAAGGGCTGCACTACATTTGCTCTTGCAGCAACGGTAGGTTGGGTTGAATGAAATGAAACCCAACAAAAATACGCCCTGATAATTGTTGGGTTTCGTCCCTCAACCCAACCTACACATCACTTTCTGGAGTAGGGGCTTTAGCCCCGTGAAAAGACACGAGCCTAAAGGCTCTACTCCAAAGTACACAAAGAGTTCACAAGATAATATCCTGGGGTTAATGGTTGCTCAACGATATTCAATTTGCAAATCTTTTTCGGAATATCCAAATTCAGCTAATAATTTACTCCAAACCTTTGACATGTTGGCCTTATTTATTTTTGTATCTACATATATACCCGATTTCCCCACGGGTTTTGCCTCTGCTAATTCGCGCTTATTGTAAGAAAAACGATGAGTAAATTGTGACCGTGGTCTCTCTAACCTTAGTGCTACTTTTCGGAATTTATCCCCATCTTCTTCGTAAATTATTTCACATACCTTTACTAATATTTCATACAAATTTCTTACATCGTAGGATCTGCCTTGAAAACTAAAACGCCGAGGTTTTATAAAAGTTTTCCCTGGTCTTTTTCCTCTGGGGGAAGGTTCAGGTGTAGATTTTATCCCTCTAACATATGAAGGGGTTTCCTTAGATTGTGTCTCACCGGCTACACAGAATCTGTCTTTATTGCTTGAAAGAAACTGTGCTATCATTTTATTATCCGCCTTGTATCCGCACAGTTTTTCGGTTGTTTCATTAATCAATTCAACCAACAACTCATCAGGTTCAGTAATGATTTTGTTCCAGGCCTTTGGTATGGTTTCTTGCAAGATATTTTGCTTTTGTTGGCTCTTGTAAATTGCCTCAGCATTTTCAATTGCCTTTCCAGTAGCTACATTCTCTTTAGCCAGAAAATCAATGAACTTATAAGCAATCCCTTCAGCCTCTTGTTGGTAAATATCAATGGTGTAAAACTTTCTTCGTTCCCAACTCCCCTCACGTAAAGGAAGATAGAACCCCCAGGTTACCCCATTTGTCAGAATGGCAAGTTTGACACCTTCCTGAAAAGAATACCCCAGCAACTGTTCTTGATGTTTAGAGTTTTCTAATTCTTCATTTACCCTTTTGGCTTCTAGGAACACCTTATTGCTATTGTTTGTTCTCAGAGAACAATCAACTCTCTTGCCACCTACTGAATATTCAAGCCATACTTCATCCCTTTTGTAAGTGCTCCAACCAAGCAAAGATAACAAGTTCAAAATAATCTGCTTTGTTGCCGCTTCGTCAAAAGAACTTATGCTGCTGTCTGTTTTGAGATTTTCAATAAAAGCCACTAATTGTTCTTTCATTGCAATCTCCTCCGTGTTTATCGGTGTCCATCTGTGGTTAACCCTCTCTACCTACCAAATGACCTTACTCAAAGGGTATTCCACAATGCCGGTGGCGCCGGCCTTTTTCAGGGCGGGGATTATGTCCCGCACTACTTTTTCGTCCATAATGGTATCCACGTCCACCCAGTTTTTATCGTAAAGGGTGGAGATAGTGGGGGTTTGCATGGCCGGCAGAACTTTCAAGACCGCATCCAGCTTGCTTTTCTCCACATTCATTTTCAAGCCCACTTTTTGCTCGGCCAGAATGGCCCCTTGCAGCAGCAGGGCCAGGTTTTCTATTTTTTCCCTTTTCCAGATGTCCTCCCAGGCCGCTTTATTGGCAATCAGTTTGGTGCGCGACTCCAGGATTGTTTCCACAATGCGCAGGTTATTGGCGCGTAGTGAACTGCCGGTTTCGGTCAACTCTACAATGGCGTCCGCCAGGCGCGGGGGTTTGACCTCGGTGGCTCCCCAGGAAAAATCAATGTGGGCGGTAATATTTCTTTCCGCCAAATAGCGCTTGGTGAAACCAACCAATTCAGTGGCGATGCGTTTGCCCTCCAGGTCTTCCACCTTTTGAATAGGGGAGTCCTGGGGCACGGCGACTACCCAGCGTACCGGTCTAAATCCTTCCTTGGCATAATTCAAGTCCGCCACTTCCACTACGTCAGCCCCTTGCTCCACAATCCAGTCCTTGCCGGTCAATCCGGCGTCCAGAATCCCGTCCTGAACATAAATGGCCATCTCCTGGGCGCGAATAAGCATGGCCTCTATTTCGTCGTCATCTACTGTGGGGTAGTAAGAGCGGCTGCCCACGGTAATTTTATACCCCGCCTTTTTGAACATCTTGATTGTCGCTTCTTGCAGGCTGCCCTTGGGAAGCCCTAGTCTTAATTTTCCCAATTTAAATCTCCTTGTAAAAACAGTTGTCAGTCATCCGTCGTCAGTCGACTGCCGACAGCCTTTTGGTTATTGACTGATGACTGACGACTGGCGACTAATTTTTTCTTTTCCTTCGTTTTTGATACTTATAGACTGCCTGGTTGTGTTCTTTTAAGCTATTGGAGAACTTGTGTGTTCCGTCGTTGCGGGAAACGAAATAGATATAATCAGTGTCCGCCGGATAAAGCGCCGCCAGCAGGGAGGCCTTACCCGGGCTGGCAATCGGCCCCGGCGGCAGCCCCTTGTAGCGATAGGTGTTATAGGGCGAATCCAGTTGCAAATCCTGTCGCCGTATGTTGCCGTCAAAGCTTCCTGATTGCTCCAGGGCATAAATTACCGTGGGGTCGCATTGCAGGCGAGTGCCCTGTTTGAGGCGGTTGTGATAAACCGAGGCAATCAGGGGACGTTCCGTTTCATTAGCGGTTTCTTTTTCAATCAAAGAAGCCAGGGCGACAATCTGGTGGCGCCCAAATCCCAGTTTTGCCGCCTGCTGTCGATAACTTTCATTGAAAACCTGCTTAAAACGCCCCAGCATGGCCCGGATTATAGCCTCTGCCGAGCTGCCGCGGGCAAAGTGATAGGTGTCGGGAAAAAGATAGCCCTCCAAACCAACGGCTTCTGTCCCTAATAAACTTTCGGCCAGCGCTGGATTGCTGGCGGCCTCAATAAATTCCTGGGCTGAAGCTAGCTTATGTCCCTCCAGCAAGCCGGCAATCTGGCGCAGCGAATAGCCTTCAGGAATAGTTATTTTGTGCAGGTGAACTTTGCCCTGCTGCAAAACATCGAAAATCTGCCAGGGAGATAGATTGCTCTTGAGCCGATATTCCCCGGCCTTCATCCCCCCTCCCTTGAGCCTAGCCAGAAGGGTAAAAAGCCTGGCCGAGGGGATTAAGCCCTTTTGGGCCAGGAACTGGCTGATCCGGCCACTTCCCCAACCGGATTTAATTTGCACCAACTGGGGTTTATCCGCCAGGGGGGTTGGAGTTCTTAGGAGGGTATAAGAATGAGTAAGCGCACCCACCACCAGCGTAGCTACCAATAAAAAGAGGAAAGGGATATTTACATATCCCTTTTTCGCTCCTCCCATAGTTTAATCTCCCAGCGCCAGAACTGTCCTAAGCATAGCATGGAAAAGCGGTTGCGTCAACCAATGGGCACCTTGAAAAATTAGGATTTTCGTTCAAGATCAAGGCACTTAATTTAACCGCAGGCATATGTTGATATTCCGAGGCTTAAATTTTGAGCATAACGCAGATATTGGGCGAAAAGGCCATTTTTCAAGGTGCCCAGGTTACTTTTCCAGGACGAAGGAGATAGCCAGCTTTACCCACAGTTCGTTTTTTTTCAGGCTGGCCGGCAGGGGCTGGAAGGGGCTGGCTTGCTTAATGGTGTTGATGGCGGCCCGGTTCAGAAGCGGGTACTGGGAGGCGTTTGCCAATTTAACGTCTTTTAATCCGCCGTCTTTTGAGAGCAGGAAACGAAGGCAAATGACTCCTTCCTGCCCCCTTTTTAGGGCATTCGGGGGGTAAATTTTAGCCGCCAGGATTTTACTTCGGATTGCCTTTTGGTAGGTCAGCAGCTCGTTGGTGGGCCTTTGGTTTGGCAGCGTTCTGGCCTGTTTTTGGAGGAGGGGAGGGGTGCTCAAGCCAGCTCTGGTTGGGAGAGGGTTCGAGTAGAGCAGGGTTATTTCTTCCCGCTGGGATTGGGGAAGAGGCTGGGCAATTGTGCGTTCATAAGCCGCCGGCCGGGCAAGGTTGGTTTTTGGCTTTGGGGAGAAGGGTCTTTTTCTACTTGCGCTAGGGATGGTGTTGATAGCAAGAGGTCTTGAAGTTAGGGTGTTTATTAGGTTACCCGCCGGGTTCAGCCGGGGCTTGAAATGAGAATGTCTTTGCCGCTTGACTGTTTCCAGTGGGATATGTTCTACCTTGGGAGCAACCAGATTGACCAGATATATCTCGTCCCGCTGATTGTTGATAATTTGCGGGGAGGGGACAAATTGGGTCAGCGCCAAGACCAGTACGCTGTGAATGCTCAAGGAAATTGCCGCTGCCGGCATATTTATTCTACCACCGAGCATAATTTTCCTCGCAAAACTGGGGATACCTGCGCATGTATCACAGGTATCCCCGTGAATAAAGGTTAAAAGGCCCACGCCAGGCGGGCGAATACATTCCGGCCCGGTTCCAGCAGCTTGCCTCCGCTGTAAGCGTTATCCCCGTTCAGGTGCTCACCGTATTTTTTGTCAAAGATGTTTTCTACACCCAGTACGATGGAATAGTTTTCAAGGGGAATTATCCCCAGGGTAAAACCGAAGGTAGCAAAGCCCGGGGTTTGGCTTTCGCCAAAACCAGAGTCAATCTTATGCTGTCCGGCAACAAAGCGGCCCGAACACTCGGCCCATAAAGCCTCGGCTTCATACCTGAGAGCCAGGTTCCCCTCCAAGGGCGGAATCTGAGGTAAGTAAGTATCCGAATCCCTGTTTTTGCC
>QIFF01000122.1 GCA_003230635.1 bacterium
ATACCACCCTGACGCTTGGGGAAAGCCCTTATTATGTCTCCAGGAATTTGGTGGTTTTGCCGGATGTAAAGCTTACCATTGAACCGGGGGTTCAAATCAAGGTTGCCACCTATACGGCGATTATTGTCAGGGGTAATTTCCACGCCGTAGGTACCGCCGCTAAGAGAATCAAGTTCACCTCTGCAGACAAAGATGATCTCTGGGATGGAATTCAGTTTAACGATGAGAGCTTTGATTACAAGAGTGACGAGTTAATTGAAGGGCATGGTTGTATTGTAGAGTATTGTCAAATTGAGAAGGCAAAAACAGGCATTATTTGCGAAAAGGCCTCTCCCATCATCAGGAATAATATTCTCCAGAAAAACGAAGAGGGGATCAAGTGCCGCAACAGTGCTAATCCCTTAATCGCTTACAACCTTATTACCGGTTCTAGTATTGGGATTGGTTGTGAAGAATACTCCTCGCCGGATATTAACCATAACAGTATAATTGGTTCGGAAGGTAAGGGGATCAGGTGCAGGGTTTATTCCTCTCCCCGCATAACCTATAATACTATTTTCGGCCAGGGTGAGACCTGGTGGAAAGGTATTATGTGTCAGACTTCTTCTGCTCCCCAAATCAACTTTAATAATATTTACGCCAATGGGGGTTTTAATTTCTTCCATGTCAAAATCAAACCCGGTGAAGAGTCTTCCGATATAGACGCCAGAAATAATTGGTGGGGGCTGGAGGATAAGGGAGCAATTGCCAATACGATTTTTGATAAAGATAATAAGGCTGAATTGGGTAAAGTAGATTATGTCCCCTTTGCCAAATCCAAAATCAAGAACGCCAGCCATAAGGGATAGAGGCTAATTAACCAAATAGACAAGGATATCATCAGAAGGGAGGAACAAGTTCATGTTAAAGAAGCTGCTTACTTGGGCCAGGGAGAATAAGCCCAAGGCTATTTTGTTTGGGGTGATTGGATTATTGGTCTTCGGGTTTGCACAGTATGAGATGATCCATTTCTCTTCCAGCCCTACTTTTTGTAGGATGGCCTGCCATAATATGGTAGATGAAGTGGACCAGTGGGCAAAGTCCAGCCACGGCAAGCGGGGGATAGACTGTGTAAGCTGCCATTACCGGGAGGGGCTGATTGGCTATGCGACGGCCAAGGTCCTGGCCATGAAGGACTTGAAAAACGCCATTACCGGGGATATGGGCTTGCATATGCACGACCCCCATGAGCAGGAAGAGCTTGAACATCATTATGAACTGCCTCCCCCGGGGGATTTGATTTTGACCCCGGAATTGATTGAAGAAGAAAGGAAGATGTCAAACCCTATACTCCCCCAGTATGTGCATAACATGGAGAAGGATTTGGGAATGGGACCCTGTAACTTTAACGATGAGGACGGCAATTACCGCATTCAATTGCATCGCCATAGTTATCTGTGGAATAACGTGGAATTGAACTGTCGCAGCTGCCATTCTTCCAAGGGCAACCGCGGGCGTCATTCTCCCAAGAAAGTAGCCGACTTTATAGAGAGAAACAGCCTCTTAACCTTTAAGGGTAAAAGAGAGCGCCTGAGAAAGGGAATTATAGTTCCCCATGCCTTCCATTTGGACAGGGGGGTTTCCTGTCTTGACTGCCATTCGGAAATCGTTCATGGGCCGGATGAGTACAGGGAGCCTAATGGAGCGATTATGCCCCGCATGGAGATTTGTCGCCGTTGCCATAACGATAGACGAGCTCCATTTGATTGTAAGTTGTGTCACCAGGTTCAATTTAAGATGAACACAGGAACTAGTGGGGTAGGTGTGGAGGATACTCCCAATTACATGTATCCGGATAGTGCCGGTTGCCCTGATTGCCACCTGGAAGAGAATAGCTGGAAGATGAAGCCGCAAATCTGTGTGGATTGCCATGACGATGATGAAATGGGTAATACCATGCTTGAGTGGCAAGCGGATACCAAAGCCCTCTTGGTTGAGTTAGAGCCACTGGTGGAAGAAGTGGAGCGGGCGCTGGAAGTTGCCAAGCAAAGGGGCAGAAATGTGGCTAAGGCCGAGGAGTTGTTTGGGGACGCCGTGACTAATTACGACCTTGTAGCCAATGACGGCAGCAAGGGTGCTCACAACGTAGATTATGCGGCGGCTTTGCTTGGTGTTGCCAAGGAAAAGTTGACCTCAGCTTCTGAGCACTTGATGGAGTAACGACTTAGGTACGGAAGGTAACTATTGTTTCTCCTGGGGTGGTGGTGGTTTTCGTCCTCCCCCCAGGAGAATGTAGGCAGGTATATTGAGAAGTAAAAAGCTGGGCTTGGTTTTTGCCTTGACTTTGTTTGTTGTGCTGAGCGGGGAGGTTTTGCCCCCTACGGGGCTGGGTAGCGTTGCCCTGGCTAAGGATGACTCAAAAAAACTAATTCAAGAAAAGATAGAAGTTTTACGGGCTGCGGCACAGAAATTTGCCGATGCCTATGCTCGCAGGAAGTACAAGATTATGTACGAGTTGGTAAACCCCCAGTATCGTGAGCGGGTGCCCTTCTGGGAGTATAAGGACTTTGTGGATTATCCAGGGGTGACTGATGGATACATTGAAGTAGAAGTGGCCGATGTCAGTGTCTTGCCCCAAAGCAAGTATAAATACGGCAAGATAATGCTGAAGATTGTTATGGTGGAACACGAGAGGAGCAAGATAACAGGGAAAGTAACAAAAATAGAAGATGAGAAGTGGGAGTTTCAAGATTGGGTGGATTTGAACGGTAAATGGTATAAAATTGAAAAGCTTGACAGTAATTAACCACAAAGAAGGAGGCGGTTTTCAATGCTAGCTATTGCTGAAGTTATGTTGTATGTGCTTGCCTTTACTTATGCCGTTTTTATAATCTATGTGATTTTAGGCAAGATTTAATTTTAAGGCTGAAGACCAGTTGTCGGTTATCGGCCAGAGAAAGAGTATTCCTAGATTGATAGCGGATGACTGACTACTGACGACTATCTATGTAAGGAGATGTTCTCATGAAGGGGAAAAGAATAGCTTGGAGCTGGGGAATCGTCTGTGCCGCAGTGGTGATCTTGCTTTTGCCCGTGGAGGGACAAGCAAGTAACCTCAGTAAGGCGCATAAGTTGTACAAGGTAAAGAAGTATGAGCAAGCCCTGAAAGTAGCTAAGGCGGCGGTTGAGGACGATGCGGGTAGTGTGCAGGCGCATAGGATGCTGATTAGATGTTATAATAAACTGGGTAGGTTGACTGGCGCCTTGACTAACTATACTAAACTGTTGTTGCGGCAAACCGACAATGCGGCATATCAATTTGCTGTAGCTTATATATACGACCTCAAGGGCAGCGCAGACAGGGCGGTTGCGGGCTATAAGAAGGCTCTTTCTCTTAATCCGCGCTTGCCTTTAGCCAATTATAACCTGGCTTGGATTTATGACGACCAGGGGAAATTAACCAAGGCGGTGGAGCTGTACCAAAAAGAGATAAAAAACAATCCTTCACATAAAGAGGCTTATTATAATCTAGGACAGGTTTATATTAAGATGAAGCGTTATGATAAGGCGGTAGCAACAGGGGAAGCTCTTTTGAGAGTGGCTCCTAATAACCTCTCAGGTTATAACCTGCTGGGTGAGGCTCATTATGGGCAAGGGGATGAAGATAAGGCCCTGGCGGCATGGCGGAAAACGGTAGCTGTTGACCCAAAGGATGTTCAAGCGGGCAAGTATAATGTGAGCGGTTTGGTCTTTGCCGCCAAGGGGTTTCATAACAGTGCCATGCGGGCATTTAGGAAAGGTATCGCCAAGCAGTCTGGCAATTCCCGCCTGCATCGTAATCTAGGCTTGGCTTATATGCAGAAGGTGCAGACTAAAACCTTTGGGAATAAGAGTGACAAGTGGTATAAAGAAGCCCTCAAGGAATTTCAAAAAGCCATTGAGGTTAACCCCAAATATGGGGAGGCTTATGTGGGCTTGGGTGATGCCTACTTTGCTTTGGGCATGAACGATCCTGGGATTGCCCAGTATGTGAAATTTGTTGAACTCAACCCCAGGGACGTGAAGGGGTTAAATCGCATGGGTAATGCATACAAAATGTTAGGGCGTTATAAAGAGGCAGTGAAGCAATTCAACAAAGTGCTGGCCATAGAGCCTAGGAATGCCGAGGCCTACCGCAACTTGGGTTATACTTATTATTACCAGGGCCAGCAGGATGCTGCCTTAGCCCAGTGGGAAATATCATTGAAGCTAAGGCCCAATCAGCCTTTATTACGGGATACGATTAGAACGGCATTCAGCAAGCATAAAAGATAAAGGATGACCAGGAGCAACAAGATTAAATGCTGGGACTGATATGTGATATAGAAAAGGAAAGCCCGCTTTCGCCAGGAGCGGGTTTTTCTTTCAGGAGAACGGAGGAGAAATAAGGTTTGACAAAAAGTTGCCGTTTATTGATAATGGGATTGGTAGTGATTTTAGCGGCTCCTGGCCTTGTTTTTGGCCTGAAGGTCAATGACCCGGAATTGCTGCAAAAGCCTAACCCCCATTGGAACGGGAAATCCTGTTTGACCTGTCATGAAGAAACCCCCAAGAAAGGTAGGCCGGTTACTTATAAAGAAGGGGGTGATTTTGTCAAGCTCTGCAATAGTTGCCATCTTACGACCCTTTCGCGGGTGGATGAGCATGTAGTAAATGTAAAATTGGTGCCGGACAATAAAAGATTTAAGCAGCCACCGGCTGACTTCCCTCTTCCCGACGGCAAGTTGTCCTGCATTACCTGCCATGATTTGAGGCTCCAGGAATACCCTAACAACAAGGTGCGGGAGCGAAACCCTATGTTCTTGCGCCGTTACCCTTCTGAGATTATGCTTACCTTTGAATGGGCTGATTCAGAAATGGATGAGCGCTATCGCCAGTCGCGTTATGGGATGTGCCTATATTGTCATATCCAGGGGTCGGTGATGGCCTGGAGCCCGCATAAGAACCAGATCAAGCCCAATGGGGAAATTAACGAGGAGTTGTGTTTATTCTGCCATTATGAAGTGCCTGACCGCAATGCGATAGAGAGGAAAGATTGGAAGCATAGAGGCCTAATTCAAAATAATTGCAAAAATTGCCATATGGGTAAAACCCGTTATCACCCGATTCGGGTGACTCATTATGGCAACCTTCCCCCGGCCAAGATTTATAACCAAATTAAAAGCTCGGAAAGAAAAATAAGAATGCTAATCCCCCTGGAAAAAGATGCCCAGGGCAATGAGCGGGTGGTTTGTTGTTCCTGCCATAATGCCCATCAGAAAGGAGTTCTAAAGAACGAGAGAACTGCCAAGGGGGCGGATGCCACTAACCGCTTGCGCCTACCGGGATTTAGTATCTGTCTGGCTTGTCACGGGGTGGCTCCTGGGGTGCCCACTATGGGTGCGCCATTTTAAAGGCACCCTAAAATTGATAGTTAATACTCAATTGGAGGGTCAAATTTGGCCCTCTTTTTTTTGCCATTACTATCCTCCAACAAGATCTCAATCTTTTTTTCTGCGGCCTCTAATTCTTGGCCGCAGAAATTAACCAGTTTTACCCCTTCCTCAAAGGTGGCCAGGGCTTCCTGCAGGCTGATATTTCCCTCTTCCAGGTTATGGACAATTTGCTCCAATTGTTTCAAGGCAGCTTCAA
>QIFF01000165.1 GCA_003230635.1 bacterium
CCCCTCAAAAAGAATTTCCCCGCTTACAATCCTGCCCTGCGGCTTGGGCACCAGTTGCATTATGGAGATGGCGGTCACACTCTTGCCGCAGCCCGATTCCCCCACCAGGCCCAGGGTTTCTCCACCTTCTATCTCAAAGCCGACCCCATCCACCGCCTTGACCACTCCCCGTGGGGTAAAAAAGCTGGTCTGTAAGTTTTTAATTTCTAATAAGTTATCCATAGTGACTTCAAGTAATTTCTAAGGGTGATTTGCTACCACTTGATATAGATTATACCCGTAAATATCGGCTTGCAATAGGCGTAATCTTTGACGGTCAACGGGGGGTTGAGAGGATTTCCAGAGGTAATCCTCAATCATCCACTGCCAATCCATCACGTATTGAATGCCGCTGTTTTCAATATATTCCAGCATACGTTTATCCTTAATAGCTTGAAAGGCGTCCTGGTTGACCACCCCGTCCAGGTTGATTACCCGAGCTTGGGAAAAATAGCCAATGATGCCCGATTGAAAAGCCCCAATCCTGGCCTCGGGGGGTAAGTTCTTATTAATCCAATCAGCCACATAGTAATAGCGGTGGTGCCCCTTTTTGCCCCCGGAGCCGGGGCTGAAAAAGCGCTCCCCCACCCGGTAATTCAAGGAAATCAGCAGGAAAAAGATTAGGGCAAACTTCAAACCCTTAGCCAAAGTCTCATTGAAGCAAGGCAGGAGCCGGTTAAAGAACAAGTCATAGGCAAAACCGCTATAAAGAATTGAGACAAATAAAAGGGGGAAATAATAGCGCACGTAATACCATTGGCCGAAAACGTAAAGGCTATACGCCGCCAACATTATAATACAAAAAGGCAGGACATAATTGAGCCGCCCGATCCCGCTGCCGGCCAGATATTCCCTGGTCTGGGAGGGATAAACCAGGGCCAGGGCGAGTCCCCCTCCCCCGGCCAGCAGGAGCAACAGGTATCCCAGCCAGTGATAACCAAAGAACAAACCGGGCCAAAAAACAGCCTCAAGCAGCGGCGCGCGTCCCATTTTAAGCAGGGATTTTTTTATATTCATCCCATAATACCCCAAGGGGATGGGGTCAATGGGAAATTGCTCCCCCGCTGCCTGGAAAGTGGAGGCCGCCGGGGACAGGGAAAGCAGGCGCACTGCCTGGCCGCTCACCGGCATAAGGCTGCCGAAATTATATAAGTTATTTAAAAACCAGGGGCCGGCCACCAAAATACAAACCCCTATTACGATCAAAGCCGGCCGGGTTACCTTTTGCCACTGCTTTCTGTTCAGCCAGAGAAAGTCTATCCCCATAACCAGGCAATAAAAGAGTCCGTCTATGCGGGCCAGAACAGTCAGCCCCAGCAAACCTCCCAACAAAGCATAGCTACCTTTACTGGGCGCCTCTTTTTTATCAGGGCGAAGCTTGGCGGAGACCGAGTCCCTGATGTAAGCCAGATAGTAATAACTGCTTAAGGCCAGCAAAAAGACGTACAGCCCCGTCTCCAGGCCGTTTAGCTCAAACTCTATCACTGTCGGGGATAGACACCAGAGAAGCACCGCAAACAGGGCGGCTTTTTCGTTAGCCAGCAGCTTAACCAGCTTAAAGATGAGGAAGCCGGTAAAAACACTCAAAATAGACAAAGCGCTGAGGGTCAAATGAACTGGAAGGGCCTTATCCCCCGGAAACAACCAATAGAGGGGAGCAGCCAGAAAAACATACAGGGGTTGAAAGCCATTAGTGGGATGAATACCGTCACAGGTCATTCCCAACCCCAGAGCCAAATTGCGGGCAATGCTCAGGGAATAAAAGCCGTCATCCACCACAGGAAAACCGGCTATACGCTCCAGCGGCTGCCAGGATAAAGCCAGGCGCCAGACGAGGCCTGCTGCCAGTAGGGTGATCAGTAGCCATCTACGTCTCATGCGGGATTTTCTATTCCTTTGTTCAGGGTAAAGGTCGTGTAGGGACAGCCTGGAGTAGGTCGTTTACGCCCGTGGCTCTTCACGGGGCTAAAGCCCCTACTCCTGCAGGCGGGGACAAGCCCCGCCTCTACAAAACCATTAATAACTCACTTCCAATACGGGACGCAATTTCTTGTCCCCGCTGAATTCAGCCGAACGGTAATAAATCCCACAGTTTTCCCGGCAATTACCCTGTATTGAGAAGCCGTAGTTGGGGGATTTGTCCTTAAGCCAGTCCTGCACCAGGCGGGTAACCTCCAGTTGGACCCAGGCTCCCCCGTCAACAACCGGGGCCTTAGCCACCAGCCCATTGGGGCCGTGACCGTAATCAGTAGCCCGGTCTATTGTACCTCCCTTTTGTTTCCAGCGCCTTTTTGGGCCAGCCTTAGTCCAGGTGCATTCCTCTTCATCCCAGTCCTGACTGAGGCGGTAAGCCACCACTTCTCCCGCATCGCCATAAGTAATATCGTAGGCATACAATTTGAGCACGGCCTTGAAGATTTCTGTTCCAGCGGGAATCTGTTCAAGCCTGAATTTAATCAGCACGCTCCTTACCCCCCCGGCCCAGTTACGGGTAAACCCGGCGTCCCCGTAATTCATTATGGCTTCTTCCTCATTTACCCCGGAAACATGGGTGTCGCTGCATCCCTTCTGTAAGCGCATAATCTTTGGCTTGGAGGTGGTCTGCCCCACCAGGTTGGAAAGGGACGATATATTGCCCGCCTCATCCACAACCCTAAGGGCAAAGTAATATTGCTTGCCCGGACTTAATCCGGAAACGGTAGCGGTTTCTTTCCTGCCTGCCGCTTGAGGAAGTGGGGGCTTAGAAAGAAGCTTGGCCATTGGCCAGTCAGCTTCATTAATCGGCTGAGAGGCGTAGCCGAGCAGGTACTCAGCAGCTTGCCCCTTGTTTGCGTCGTCTCCGCTGGCTGTCCACTGCAAGGTAACCGAGGTGGCCGCCGTCTTAGCAGCCCGCAGGTCACTTACCGCAGCCGGAGCAATGCTGTCAATGACCTCGGTCTGAACAAGAACTGAATTAGAAAGCGGCGAGGAATTGCCACTTTCGTCTATCACCTTAAGGGCAAAATAATATTTACTGCCGGGGACCAAACCCTTCACCACAAACTCCTCCCGTTTCCCCGAGGGCTGCGGCTTAAGGTTGATTTTTATTTCCTTAGCCTTCTTCCAACCGGTCTCGTCAATGGAGCGGGAAGCAGCACGTAACTGGTAGCGGTCGGCAGCCCCCACCCGCTTATCATCCCCGCTGGCGCTCCAGCTAAGCCGGGCAGTGGTAGAGGTGGATTGGCCGATTTTCAAGTCAGTTACCGCAGTTGGTTTAATAATGTCAGTAACCACTTGAGGGAAGAAACCCACGCTTTCAATCCCATAGCCCAGGATGGGCAGAAGATACTGTTTATCTCTGGGGGTCAACACTTCAATTGGTTGTTCAATCAGGTTGGTGCGGGAAACTTCAGCACGGGGAATATTTAAAACCGGATTCACCCGGAGGGATACCAGACCATCCTCATCCTCGGCTTCATAAAACCTGATTATATATCCCCTGCCGTCAAAGGCCTTCTTGAAGGTACTGAGAATAACATTATTGCCCTTGGGGTTCTCTGGAGTGTCTAGAGTAACAAAGCTCATCTCTTCGGGGAGCCTGCCGCCACCGCGCTGGGCAACCACCGCCAGCAAGTGATTGGAGGCTTCCCATCCAAAGCGGGGCGCATCGCCCTCCCGCCAGTCGCCCTTATGCCCCCGCAGGCGAAAGCGCCAGCTCAATACACCGCCGGGAAACCAGCCTACCAGGTGAGTGGCAGGGAAGGTTCCCTCCTTAAAAAACGTTCGGCCCTGAACATTGTCAAAGGCCAAATCAGCCGAATAGCTGCTATCCCCAATGCTCATCCACTTTTGAATATCCTTTAACCAAGTAGGAAAACCCCTCTGCCGATTATAACCAATCACAAAACCCCTGTCCGGCGAACGGCGGGAGAAGGCTACATCCTGTCTCCGATCGAGCGGCGGGGTGCTGGGGATGGAACCATAAGGGATTCCAATTTGAATCTTCTCGGGCAGATCCTTGAACGGCGCCAGATAGAAAAAGAAATAGCGCTTGCCTTTGGGACTGGTATCCAGGCGAATCTCATGCTCCACCCAGGGGGTATAGGCGCTCAAACGCAGGGTCATAGTCACCGGCAGCTTTTGCTCTCCCACCTGCCCGGTTACTTGCAAGCTGATCCGGGACGGGCCGCGTTCTATAAACTTAAAGCTGGTCGGGATAAGCTTGCTTACTATCTTGAGTCCATTGGTAGCATAGGCGTTCATGCTGCCAAATTTGTGTTCTTTAGTGTCATCTACCAACTCTCGCCTGGCCTGCTTATCGTAGATGCTCTTTACTGACCCGTCAGGAGCTACGGTTACCCTATAGAAACTATTCTCTATAAAATCAGCCCCCGTTGCCAAGTCGCTCTCAACCTTGGGGGAGTTGATAAGCTTATCCACTAGGTAGAAACTCTTATACCCTAGCGCCGGCACATCCTGGGCTTGAAAGACCAGCTGCGGCTGGTCTTTTTCCTTTTCAGGTGAAACAATTTGGGCCGGCATAGCCTTACCCTGAACATCTACCACAGCCCACTTCCCCCGGGGGGCAGCCTTAAGCGCAAGGCTTACACTCTCGGTCCTTTGCCAGTTGAGGGGGTTAAAAACCATCAGAGGCAACCCCTTGTGTTTGTAATTGATACCGCCCGCCAACTTCTTCAGGTTAGACTGCAAAAGGCCAGCGGTCAGCTCATAGGCCGCCTTATTGCTTTTTCTCTTGACCTTATCCACATCTGACTTCGCTCCCCAGTTGTGGTCTGGATACCAGAGAATTCCATCCCAGGCCCGGTTAATCTGGTGAACGGGATAGGGGGCCAAGCCCAACAGCTCATTGATACTGGCCAGCTTTTCCACTGTAGGCAAGAGGTTCTCCACCAGGGCGTGATGGTGCATGCTGTAAAAATTCCAAGCGGTGCCCGCCCAGGGCCAGGGGTCCATTGTCCCCGTAGTTTCCGGCAAGGAAACTCCTTTGTCTATGACCTCTTTCTTTAAATAGCGGGCATAGTCCTCCTCTGTTTTGTTTGCCACCCGAAACCCATATTTTTTAGCGAACTTCTTATTCCATATCTGAATATACTTCTTCAAGCGCTTGGAACGGGCTGCCTCAGTGCCGCGGTCAGTTATAGCCAGGCTCATTTTAACCTTGAAATCCCCAAAGCGCTTGGCCCACTGGCGCGCCCAATGTCTGCTTTCCGCATCCCAATTATTAAAACCATCGCTAAAGTTGACCGTATCCCCGTAATCCACCGCATAAAGAATTACCTTTGAACCATCCAGCCCTACATAATACCAGAGACGCCCCTCTTTCAATATATAAGGGAAGGCAGGAGGCCTATTGCCCTGCAGAAAGGAGACTTCGGATTTGGCCAAAATCTGGGCCAGCTGGGGAGTGAGGCTGGGGGTATCACTGATCTGAAACCAGTGGGGTTGGTGCCCCAACTGCGACATAAGCCAATACTTGGCATAGGCCACTGTGCGCACCAAAAACTCGCCTGAGTACCAGCCGGTCTCTCCCCCCACCCACTGGGGAGGACTGGTAATCTTCCCCGCAGCCATCAAGCGCTTCAGGCGCTCCTTATACTGGGGAT
>QIFF01000041.1 GCA_003230635.1 bacterium
AGATTGATCAATTAACCGTAACCATCAGCCAGAACGAGTTTATCCAGACCAGGTTTTCATACCTGGAGGCCCTGAGTGAATATTATAACACTCTGGTTGAATTGGAAAAGGCTGCGGCTGCGGATATTGGGGATCTAACTCTACTTGGAGGAAGTAACTACAGGAGAAAATAATGAGAAAAAGAATTTTTATTTTGATTTTGCTGCTTGGGCTGGTAAGTGTCTCTCCGGCTCAGGCAAAAGGCGGTCATGCCCATCATGATGCACATGCAGGACATAATAAGAATATAATTCGGATAAAAAAGAGTACCCAGATAACAGCCGGGTTCAAACGCGCTAAAGTCCAGACAAGAGAAATCAAACGCTACCTCAATGCTACCGGACTAATAGAACTAAACCATGATGTTACCGCCCATATCATTCCCAGAATACCCGGTAAGATATACAAGGTGCTGGGGCATCTGGTACAAGGTGCTGGGGCATCTGGGGGATGTGGTAAAAAAGGGGCAAACGCTTATTCTAATAGATAGTCTGGATATGAGTAAGGCCAAATCGGCCTTTCTGGTGAACAAGAGCGCCCTGGCCCTGGCGGATTCCAATTTCCAGCGGGAAAAGAAGCTCTATCAAAGCAAAACTGAAATCCTGGAGGTGATAAAAAGGGGCCTCAACGTTCAGGAAACCCTGAAAAACGTTGAGTTGGGAGAAGATAAAGGGAAGATATTAACTGCCATGAGTAACCTGGAATTGGCCGCGGATGTTTTTAAACGGGAAAAGGGGTTAGTGGACAGCGGAATCGGCGCCAGAAAGGAGTTTATCAGGGCCGAGAAGAACCTGGTAAACACTAAAATCCACCTTGAGGCTGTTTTAGAGGAAATTAAAATCAACGCCTATCGTACCTTTGCCAAGTTTCAAACTGAATATTTGACCGCCAAGTCCCAGTTTGGTGAGGCCAAAGAACGGCTTTACCTTTATGGCCTTTCCGACAGTCGGATTGCTGAGATTAAGGGCGTATCTGGAATAAAGCGGGCGCTGTTTCCGGTGGTTGCCCCTTTTGGCGGCACCCTGGTGGAAAAACACGTTACATTAGGAGAGATGACAGGCCAGGAATCTCTTTACACCCTCAGCACCCTTTCCAAACTGTGGGTAATCACGGACATTTACGAAAGCGACCTGGCTGCGGTCAAAGTGGGGCAAAGGGCGCTGATTAGCGTGGACGCTTATAAAAACCGGTTGTTCCCGGGCAAATTAGTTTACATCAGTAAACTAATGAATAAACAGAGCAGAACGGTCAAGGTAAGGGTGGTAGTGGATAATGAACAAGACTTGCTAAAACCCGGCATGTTTACTCAGGTAAAGATTGCGGTAGGGGAAGCCGTTTCCCGGGCGCTTTGTGTCCCCTTAGCAGCGGTTCAATCCCAGGGAAAAGAGCGCATGGTTTTTGTAGCCGCGGGGGGCGAAAAATTTGAGAAAAGGACAGTAAAACTGGGTTTGCGGGATAAAGAATACGCAGTGGTACTGGACGGCCTCAAGAAAGGCGAAGTGGTAATAACCAAGGGAAGCTTCTTACTTAAATCTGAACTATCCAAGGAAGAGGTGGAATCTTCACATGGACATGCCCATTAGCTAATACCAAGTTGATATCAAAGATTAAAATTTGTGTAGGGCATGGCCACTGCCATGCCCGTGCGGTACACCGGTCAAGGCGGTAGCCTTGACCTACCCTATTCTAGAACATTAATGTCATTGCGAGAAGCGAGATTCCTCGCCTGTCGTTGCGAGGCTGACGAAGTCAGCCGAAGCAATCTCAAGACAGGCTCGGAACAGGCTCCGCAATCTATTTTGTTTATAGGCTTGTCCCTGCGAAAGCAGGGATTGCTTCGCTTCGCTCGCAACGACAGAAGGGCCGCTAAATGATAGATAAATTAATAACCTTTGCCCTAAAGCAACGCCTCTTGATCATAATATTTACCCTTTTGTTAATCATTTGGGGGATAGTTTCCTTTAATCGCCTGCCCATTGACGCCTTCCCGGATGTAACCAACATTCAGGTAAAAATTCTCAGCGAGGCCCCGGGCTTAGCTCCGCTAGAGGTGGAGAAGCAGGTCAGCTTTCCTGTTGAGGTTACCATGAACGGGCTGCCTAATGTTACCCAGGTATATTCCGTTTCCAAGTTTGGTGTTTCAGTAGTTACTGTCGTTTTCAAGGACAAAGTGGACATCTATTTTGCCCGCCAACTGGTGCTGGAGCGCCTGATTGAAGCTAAGCAGCAACTACCGCCGGGGATAAAACCCAGCCTGGGGCCGATTTCCACCGGTCTGGGAGAAATCTACCAGTACACCCTTGAGGGTGAAGGCAAGGATATGACCGAATTGTGTACCCTCCAGGACTGGGTGGTTCGCCCTATCTTGCGCACCATTCCAGGCGTAACGGAGGTAAGCAGCTTTGGGGGCAAGGTAAAGCAATATTACGTCAATATTGATCCCGACAAGCTGCTGAAATACAATCTTACCCTGCGCCAGGTGTTTGAGGCGGTAGCCAACAACAACAAAAACGCCGGCGGCAACTATATCATCCACGGGCAGGAGCAATATATTGTTCGCGGCCTGGGACTGATTCGGGATATTGAAGACATCAGGGATATTGTCATCACCGCCCAGGGCGGCACCCCCATCTATGTCAGGGACGTGGCTGTGGTTAACCTGGGATACGAGGTGCGCCAGGGGGCTGTGGTCAAGGATGGAAAGGGCGAAGCAGCAGCCGGGATTGTTGTCCTAATAAAGGGTGGAAACAGCCGGGACGTTGTACGGGCAGTCAAGGAAAAGGTGGCTGAAATCAACGACGCCGAAATCCTGGGTAAGGGGGTTAAGGTAGTGCCCTTTTATGACCGTACTTTCCTGGTAGAGCGCTGTTTGGATACAATCAAGAATGCGCTATTTGAAGGAATGATCCTGGTAGCTTTGGTGCTGATTTTGTTTTTATGGGATTTTCGCAGCGCTGCGGTAGTAGCTGTTGCCATCCCCCTCTCCGTGCTCTTTGCCTTTATCCTTATGGACCTGCCTCAGGTCAAGCTGACCGCCAACCTGATGACCCTGGGCGGGTTAGCTATTGCCATCGGGATTGTAGTGGACGGCTCTATCGTGATGGCAGAAAACATCTTTCGCCACCTCTCAGAGCGCCAGGCAGAAGAGGGCGGTATCACCCACATTGTGCTGGATGCGGCCAAGGAAGTGGGGCGCCCCATTCTCTTTGCCATCAGTACCATCATTGTGGTCTTCTTTACCCTCTTTACCCTGGAGGGGATAGAGGGTAAGATGTTCACCCCGCTGGCCTATACCATAATCTTTGCCCTGCTTGGTTCCATTGTGGTTTCAATTGTGATTGTGCCGGTACTTTGTTCCTACTTTATGAAACAAGGCAAGGGCAGAGAAAATCCTGTCACACAAATTCTGAAGAAAATTTATCTACCCATACTCAGGTTCGCTCTGGATCACCGGGTATTGGTAACTACCCTGGTAGGGGCGGGCTTTATCCTGTCCGGCTATCTCTTTACTACCATTGGGACTGAATTTATGCCCATTCTGGATGAGGGGCATATGACCATCAAGGTGCTGCGCCTGCCCAGTATCTCCCTGGAGGAATCAATAGAAATTGAAAAGGATTTTCAAGAACTGCTCCTGAAGTTCCCGGAAATCGAGGGCGTGGTCTCCAAGATAGGGCGGGCTGGACGTATCTCTTGTGACCACATGGGGCCTAATACTTCCGATCCTATAATTACCCTGAAGCCAAAAGACCAGTGGAGGCCGGGCATGACCAAGGAGAAACTGATTACCCAGTTGCGTGAGGAGTTGGATAAGCTTCCCGGCCTGGCCTTCAACTTCACTCAGCCCATTGCCCATCTGGTGGATGAGATTGTTTCCGGAGTGAAATCCCAGTTGGCGGTCAAGGTCTTCGGGGACAACATTGATACCCTAACAGAACTGGCTGCCAAGATAGAGCAAACGCTGAAAAAAATTCCCGGAGCCAGGGATGTAAAAGCCGAACAGGTTACTGGGGTTAGCTTCCTGCATATAGATATTGACCGCCACAAGATTGCCCGCTACGGAATTAATGTAGAGGACGTTCAGGAAATAGTAGAAACAGCGATTGGCGGCAAGGTTGCTACCGAAGTATTTGAATGGCAGAGGCGCTTTGCGGTGGTGCTCCGGTTTGCTAAAGAGCGGCGTGACAACCTGCAGGTAATTGAAGACCTGCTGGTAGCCGCTCCCAGCGGGGCGCGCATTCCCTTGAAACAACTGGCAAAGCTCTCCTTAGAAACGGGCTATAACCAAATCAACCGCGAAAACAGCTCCCGCCGGGTGGTGGTAAAATGCAACATTTCCGGGCGCGATGTCGGCGGGTTTGTGGCGGAGGGAAAGCGGCGGATTAAAGAAGGGGTTCCCATGCCTGCGGGCTACTATACCACCTGGGGGGGACAGTTTGAAAGCCAGGAGCGGGCCAATCGTAAGCTCATGATCGTGGTGCCGATTGCCCTGGGCCTTATTCTTATACTTCTTTTTTCCAGCCTCAACTCAATCCGTCATGTCCTGCTCATTTTCATTACTATCCCTATGGCGTTGATAGGGGGAATTACTGGGCTTTATCTTTCCGGGCTTAATTTAAGCGTTCCCTCATCGGTGGGCTTCATCGCCCTGCTGGGAATTGCGGTAGAAGATGGATTGGTAATGGTTACCTGCTTTAACCAGCTTCGCCGCCAGGGTATGCCCTTACGGGAAGCCTTACTCAAGGGAGGGGAACAGCGTATGCGACCGGTTCTGATAACCAGCCTAACTACCGGATTGGGTTTAATTCCCTTATTGATGGCAACCGGTCCCGGGGCGGAAATTCAACGCCCCCTGGCAATGGTGGTAACTGGCGGTCTGGTTACCTCCACTCTGCTTACCTTGATTGTGCTGCCCGTCCTTTACGGCTGGTTTGAAAAGAAAGGATGTGTGGATAAATGAAACCCAACAAAACAAAAAAACAAGTCCTAACCTGCGCTTTCTGATTGACTTTTCAAGATAAATTGATAGAATTCTAGCCATTGACTAGGAGAGGGCAAAAATGCGCAACATCCTTACCACTGAACTGAAAGAGATGCTGGAACAAGATCGGCGGGAGGAGCTGTGCACCCTGGCCCGGGAGATGCATCCGGCCGACGTGGCTGAGGCTGCGGCTGAGCTGGAGGGAAAGGATATTGCCCTTACTCTTGCGGTGATCGGCGGCAGCAGCGCCCTGAGCATTTTTGAATTCCTGCCCCTGGAAGTCCAGAAGGAAACCATAGAGTTCATCCCCAAGGAAAAACTGGGGCACATGATAGAGGAGATGTCGGCCGATAACCGGGCGGACTTGGTTAAGAACATTGACGAGGAACTGCAAGAGCGCTTTATGCCCTACGTGGCTCAGGCCGAGCGCAACGACATCCGGCGCCTGATGACCTATGAGGAGGATACCGCCGGCTCGGTCATGACCACCGAATACGCCTCCCTGCCCTCCCATATCACGGTCAGCGAGGCCCTGAGCCGCTTAAGGAAGCAAGCCCCTGACAAGGAAACGATTTATTATGTTTATATAACCGATGAAGACCGCAAGCTTCAGGGGTTTTTGTCGCTCAAGGACATCATCCTAGCCCCGCCGCACCAAGTCCTGAATCAGATTTTGCACAAGGACCCAATTTCCTGTACGGTCAACGAGGACGTGGAGGCGGTGGCCGACAAGATCGCCAAGTATAACCTGCTGGCCATTCCCGTGCTGGATGAGGAATCTCATTTGATGGGGATTGTAACCGTTGATGATGTCATGGATATTATAGAGCATGAAAACACTGAGGACTTTCAAAAAATTTCCGCGGTCGTCCCCCTGGAATTCAGCTATTTTGAGACCGGGTTCTTCAACCTCTTCGGCCACCGCTTTCTCTGGCTGCTGATCCTACTGCTGGCGGAAACCATTTCCAGCACCATCCTTTCAAACTACGCCAAC
>QIFF01000254.1 GCA_003230635.1 bacterium
GGGTGCGGCCGCGGGAGATGGAGGAGCGCTTGCAGAAAATAATGGATGAGTACGCCGGCGGGGTAAGCGTGTTTTACGAGCTGAACGAGGAACGCTTGCTGGCAGCCAGAAAGCACCTCTCCAAACTGCACAGCCAAAAGCAGTATCTATTAGCGCATGATTTACACGAGTTGATGAACGCCCATGAGGTTATTGACCGCATTGATGTGGCCGAGGTCTTGGTGGAGCACCTGCTTTACCGCAAGGAAACCCGCTGGCCGTCATATCAGACGCGGTTGGATTACCCGGAACGCGATGACCGCAACTGGCTGAAATTTGTCAACTCGCTGCGGGACAGGGAAAGCGGGGAAATCAAGATTATTGAGCGCCCATATCAACAAATTGTTTCCGGCGACCGCTATCTGCCGCGCTAGGGAGAGTTTTGACGGGATTGACAAGATGGAGCAGGATTATTAGAAGGTTGTCATTGCGAGGAGCGGTAGCGACGAAGCAATCTATTGCGATTTGAGATTGCTTCGCTTCGCTCGCAATGACATTTTGGTTGTCAACTTATCCCAGGTTCACTATAGTTGTCCAATTTTTCCAGCTTGCCTTTTTGGGATTGAAACTGCGTATCAATCCTGACATGACTACGGAGCAGAAGCCATTATGTCCAACAATAGTGAGTTATTGCCCAGAGAAATAAGATACTTTGTATTAGAGCATCTTAAAAATCATCCTACCAATACCGAAGTTACAGGGATAGTTAGTTATGTTAAGGATAAAATAAAAGGGAAGTATCCTGATTTATTCTCATGCGGGAAAGACCATAAAACTAATCCAATGTTAGAAAATCAAACCAAAGAAATAATTTGGGATTTGATAACTCAACGTGTTATAACACCTGGTAGTACAAATAATTATTCAGATGCCAATCTTCCTGTTTTAAATGTTACTGAATATGGGAAAAAGGCTTTAGAGAACAACCTGGCTATACCTCACGATTACGATAGATATATTTCTCAACTAACTAAAATTAGAGGGTTGGATAGTGTCATTCGAGAATATGTTGAGGAAAGTTTAATAACTTTCTATCGGAATTGTTTTAAAGCTTCAGCGGTTATGTTGGGATGCGCTTCTGAAAGAGCCATTGATTTATTATTAGAGAGCTTTGCTGAAGCTATAAATGATTCTCAAAAACAAGAAGTGTTTAAGAATATTCTAAAAAAGAACGGCATCCAGCAAAGATTTGACGAGTTCATTGGTAGGCTAAAAGGTCAAAAAGGAGGGTTTTCAGATATTAGGAGCCGCCTTAAGCAAGACATCGGTGAAGATGTAGAAACAGCTATTGAGGGAGTATTTAGGTTAATAAAGAAATATAGAAATGATGCAGGACATCCTAAAAAGATTTCAATAGACAGGAGTGAGATGTTTACAAACTTAATGTTATTTCAGCGATATTGTGAGAAGATTTACTTGTTAATCAAATACTTTAAAAAGAATAAATTTTAGCGAATACGGGTATCAGCCCTTGACCTGAAGCCTTGAGGAGTAAGAATAGATAATGACCATCCAAAACCAGATAGACAAAATCATTCAGCTAATAATAGCCAATTATAAGCCGGAGAAGATTATCCTCTTTGGTTCTTATGCTTATGGTAAGCCAACCGAGGATAGCGATTTGGATTTGTTAATCGTAAAGGATAGTGATTTACCACGCTACAAAAGGGCCAGGGAGATCAGAAAACTCCTATGGGGGATTACTGATGTTCCCAAGGATATTATGGTCTATACCCAAGCAGAAATTGATGAATGGCAAGGGGTAAAAGAGGCGTTTGTTACCCAAATAGTGAAAAATGGCAGGGTGTTATATGAAGACAAAAAGAGAGCTGATAAGTAATTGGCTTGATAAGGCTGATAAGGACTTACTCAGTGTTGAGCATGAGCTGTCCTTTTCGGATGTAGTAACCGAGACAGTCTGTTTTCATTGCCAGCAGGCAGCGGAAAAGCACCTGAAAGCGTATTTGGTCTTTCTGGATATCCCCTTTACTAAAACCCATGAAATTGGTGAATTAATCACCAAATGCGAGAGTGGAGATAAGGAAATTTCGCTATTGAAAGAAGAAGCTGATAAACTTACCGATTATGCAGTTGAAATTCGCTATCCAGATGATTGGTTTGAACCGAGCCTAACGGACGCAAAAGAGGCTTTTAAAATAGCGAAGAGAATAAAGGAATTTGTGGAAAAGCGTATGAGCCAACTTACAACAGGAGAATAAAGATGAGTGTCATTGTTGACAAGAAACGCTGCAACGCCTGTAATCAATTGGACGAACCTCAGTGCGTCAAGCTGTGTCCGGGTGATCTGATGATGATCAGTCCCGAAGACGGTAAGGCCTGCATCCGCCCGGCCCATGACTGCTGGGATTGTATGGTCTGTGTCAAGGCTTGCCCGAGGCAGGCCCTCCAAACCCGTTTGCCCTATCAACTGGCCAACTACAAGGCCAGTTTGGTCCCCAAGATCGGCCGGGATAAAATCCAGTGGACCTGCACGGATATTAAGGGCAGGGTAGAGGAATTTGAGATTAAGACTAAAGAGGCGTAACTTTAGCTTTGTGGATTAAATAAAGGGTGCCCTTAAATGGAGCAACGGCTAAGAGCCAGACCCCAATGGCTGTCGTTTTTAACGGAGTATTACCGTTATTTTGTCATGGGCTTGGGCTTAATCCTCTTTGGCTGGATAATTTCTTTATCCCCGCCGGCCGGGCTGAGCGCCGCCGGGTTAAAGGCAATCGCCATCTTCGCCCTTTGTGTTGTCCTCTGGGTAACCAACGTTATCCCCCTGATGATTACCAGCCTGCTGGCAATTATCCTCTTCCCCTTGATGGGGGTGCTGGACGCCAAGCTGACCTATTCCCTCTTTGGGAGCAAGGCGGTTTTCTTCATCCTGGGGGCCTTTATCCTGGCCTCAGCCTTGATTCGCTCAGGCCTGAGCAGCCGCATGGCTTTATGGGTGCTCAAGCGCTTCGGCAAATCACCCAAGAGCCTGCTGTTGAGCATCCTTTTGCTGCCTGCCTTCCTTTCTTTCTGGATGTCCGAGCATGCGGTGGCGGCCATGATGTTCCCCATTGTGATGGAGATTACCGAATGCCTCAAGCTGCGCCAGGGTGAAAGTAATTACGGCAAGAGCTTATTTATAGCAATGGCCTGGGGCTGCATTATCGGCGGGGTGGCTACCTTCTTAGGTGGGGCGCGCGCCCCGCTGGCGGTAGGGATTCTGAGCGAGGCTACCGGCCAATCCATCGGTTTTGTCCCCTGGCTGCTGGCTACCCTGCCCGTGGTCTTAATCTTGCTGCTGGCGGCTTATTTGCTGATTAGCAAGCTCTTCCCCGCGGAAATTGAGGATATAAGCAGCGCCAAGCAGCGCCTGGCGGAAAAACTGGAGTGGATGGGGCAGCCTTCCCGCCGGGAAAAGGCGCTGGGCTATCTAATGCTGATCACCATCGCATTCTGGGTTATGGGGGGGGAGGAACTGGGGCTGGCTAATATCGCCCTGGCCGCAGTGATTATTGCCTTTGTCTTTAAGCTGATGAAATGGAACGAGGTGGAAGAGGACGTCAACTGGGGGATTTTTTTGATGTATGGCGGAGCGATTTGTCTGGGATTTGCCATGGACAAGACCGGGGCGGCGGCCTGGTTAGCCCAGCAAACGCTGGGTCAACTGGGGAATTCACCCCCCCTCTTGCTGGTCTGCCTGGCCCTAATCTCCCTTGTTTTGACAGAAGCGATTAGCAATGCGGCGGTGGTGGCCCTGCTGATGCCGGTGGCCCTTGGTCTGGCCCACAGCTTTAGTATTGACCCCAAGGTAATCACCATGGGTTTGACCATACCCGCTGGTCTGGCCTTCAGCCTGCCCATGGCTACCCCGGCCACGGCAATTGCCATCTCTTCCGGCTTTGTCGGCATCAGGGACACCGTCCGCGGGGGAGTGATCCTGAGCCTCTTTGCCTGGCTGGTTTTCAGTATCGTAATGCTAACCTACTGGCCACTGCTGGGGTTTAGGATTTAGGGGCGCCCTTAAAGGTGACGGTTTCCGACTTTTTACGAGGTCATTAAAGGTATATATGAAAAAAATTCTCTTGCTTTTATCAACTACTCGCACTTCACCCAGGAGTGTGGCTAAGGCCCTGGAGCTTGCCCAGAAGGAACAGGCGGAGTTACTGCTGCTGTTTGTTCTGGATGATGCCCTGGCGCAGAGTGTTATTGATAAGATGAGCGAAGAGGGCTGGGTGGGTGGCAAGCCTTCGCAGGATTTGCAAAATTCTATTCTGAAGAAGTACTTTACCCAGGGACAGGTCAAACTGAAGGAAATAGAAGAAGAGGCCGCTAAGTGCGGGGTGACTTACCGCTCCATCTATGCCCGGGGGGATTTTGCCCCGGTGGCCCTGGGGGTAATTGCCAGGGAAGGGGTTGATTTGATTATTGTGGCCCGCCGCAAGCGCTCTGACCTGTCGCGCTTTATCTTCGGCTCCCCGGTGGCGGAAATCCAGAAAAAGGCGGGTTGTGAAATCATGCTGATTGACGAATAGGAGAGGGTCTTTGGCGGAAATTGGTGAATTATTGCTGAGCAAGGTGGGAAATACCCCTCTCTTGCCGCTGCGGCGGTTGGTTAAAAAAGATAAGGTGGCGATTTACGCCAAGGCCGAGTGGTTTAACCCCGGTGGCTCGGTCAAGGACCGCCCGGCCCTGCGCATGATTGAGGACGGCGAAAAAAGCGGGCGCTTGACGAAGGATAAAATCATCCTGGATTCCACCTCGGGCAATACAGGGATTGCCTATGCCATGATTGGGGCGATCAAGGGCTATCGGGTCTGCCTGGTAATCCCCTCCAACGTCTGCGAGGAGCGCAAGAAAATTCTGCACGCCTATGGGGCGCAGATTGTCTATTCCAGTCCCTTTGAGGGCTCCGACGGGGCGCTGCACCTGGTGCGCCGGATGTATAAAGACGACCCGGAGAAGTATTTTATGCCCGCCCAGTATGATAACCCCTCCAACTGGAAGGCGCATTATGATACCACGGGGGCGGAAATTATCGCCCAGACTAAAGGCAAGCTGACCCACTTTATCGCCGGCCTGGGCACCTCGGGCACGGTGATGGGCACCGGGCGGCGCTTAAAGGAGTTTAACCCCAATATCCAGGTCTGGGCCATAGAGCCGGACGGCTCGTTTCACGGGATTGAGGGCTTAAAGCACATGCCCAGTTCCGTCAAACCAGGGATTTACGACCCCGGCTGGCTGGACGGCACCATCGGGGTAAGCACCGAGGACGCCTATCATTACGCCAACCTGCTGGCCAGGGAAGAGGGCTATCTGGTCGGGCATTCGGCGGGGGCGGCCTTAAAAGGGGCGCTTCAACTGGCCGAGCAGATAGAGGAAGGGATTATTGTCACCATTTTTCCCGACGGCGGGGATCGCTACCTGAGCGTCACCCATCAGACCGCTGATGACTAGGGGGCACCTTGGAAAATGGCCTTTTCGCCCAATATCTGCGTTATGCTCAAAATTTAATCCTCGGAATATCAAACATATGCCTGCGGTTAAATTTCTCGCATGCTGATCTTGAACGAAAATTCTCATTTTTCAAGGCACCCTAGGAGATAGAGTAGAGCATGTTCAACTTTACCGACGAGCAAATCAAAAGATACAGCCGCCACATTATCCTCAAAGAAGTGGGGGGCAAGGGGCAGGAGAAGTTAAACCGGGCCAGGGTGTTTATGGTAGGGGCCGGTGGTTTGGGCTCACCGGTGGGCTTATACCTGGCGGCGGCCGGGGTAGGCACCATCGGGATTGCCGATGCCGACCGGGTGGAACTGAGCAACCTCCAGCGCCAGGTGCTGCATGCCACCCCTGACGTGGGCAAACTCAAAACCGAATCGGCCAAAAACAGCCTGGAGGCGATTAATCCCGACACCCGGGTGCTGACTTACAACGAGCGTTTGAATGCTGAGAATGCCTTAGAAATCCTGGCGGATTATGATATAGTGGTGGACGGCTGCGACAACTTTCCCACCCGCTACCTGGTCAACGACGCCTGTGTGCTGCTGAAAAAGCCTTTGGTGTCCGGGGCGATTTTCCGCTTTGACGGCCAGTTGACCGTGAGCGCACCCCATGAAGGAGGCCCCTGCTACCGCTGCCTGTTTGAAACCCCGCCCCCGGCGGGAATGGTACCCTCCTGCCAGGAAGCGGGAGTAATCGGGGTTCTGCCCGGGGTAATCGGAACTTTGCAGGCCACCGAAGTGATTAAGTTGATTCTGGGAGTCGGCCGGCCCCTGATCGGCCAATTGCTGATTTACGACGCCCTGGCTGCCGGCTTTACCAAGGTACGCATTCCCCGCAATCCAAACTGCCCGGCCTGCGGGCAGGGGGCAACCATTAAGAGCTTAAATCCAGACGACTATATCGAAGAAGGTTGCCAGATTAAGTTTTAAGGGAGCAGGGGGTGGTTAATGCCCCCCCACCTCAGTCCTCCCCCTCGAGGGGGAGGAGATAATTGCAGATAGCCACGCTGCTGGAGATTTACTATGCCAAAAATCTTAATCTACGACACTACCCTGCGCGACGGCACTCAGGGGGAGGGGATTGCCTTTTCCCTGGAGGATAAGCTGCGCATTGCCGAGCGCCTGGATGAGCTGGGGATAGACTATATCGAGGGGGGCTGGCCCCAGGCCACTCCCAAGGACTTGGAGTTCTTCCAGCGTTTGCAAAAGGTGCGTTTCAGGCACGCCCGCCCGGTAGCCTTCGGCAGCACCCGCCAGGCCAAGCATACCGCCGCCGGCGATCCCAATCTCAATTCGTTGTTGCAGGCAGGCACCCCGGTGGTGACTATTTACGGTAAGAGCTGGGACTTCCAGGTGCGGGAGGTGCTCAAGATTTCCCTGGAAGCCAACCTTGAGTTGATTGCCGATTCGCTGCGTTTCTTAAAAACGCGGTTGGATGAGGTGATTTATGACGCCGAGCACTTCTTTGATGCCTATAAGGCCAATTCCGGATATGCCCTGCAAACCCTGCAAGTAGCTGCCGAGGCCGGGGCCGACTGTTTGGCGCTTTGTGATACCAACGGGGGCACCCTGCCTCAGGAAGTTGTTGAGATTATCCGGGCGGTGCGCCGGGAGATTGATACCCCCCTGGGGATTCACACCCATAACGATATAGATACTGCGGTGGCTTCTTCCCTGCTGGCGATTCAGGAGGGGGTGGTGCAGGTGCAGGGCACGATTAACGGTTATGGGGAGAGGTGCGGCAATGCCAACTTGTGTTCTATAATTCCCACTATAAAACTCAAGCTGGGGCTGGATTGCCTCAGCGATGAGCAATTGCAGGATTTGACCGAGGTCTCCTGGTTTGTCAGCGAGACGGCTAATCTAAAGCACCAGAGCCAGCAGCCCTACGTGGGGGAAAGCGCCTTCGCTCATAAGGCCGGGATGCATGTGGGGGCGGTGCAGAAAAACCGCCGCGCCTATGAGCATATTGACCCCAACCTGGTAGGCAACAGCCAGCGGATTTTGATTTCCGAGCTTTCCGGACGCAGTAATATAATCAGTAAGTCCAAGGAATATCAGTTAGACTTGAACAAGGATACCCCCGAGCTGAAGGAGTTATTGGAGCAGCTAAAGCAGCTTGAGCACGAGGGCTATCAATTTGAGGGGGCCGAGGCTTCCTTTGAGCTGTTGCTGCGCAAGGCCCTGGGCCAGGTGGTGGAGCCGTTCTTTGAGTTGGAGGGTTTCCGGGTGATTGTGGAGCGCCGGGCGGCCGATGAG
>QIFF01000180.1 GCA_003230635.1 bacterium
CGCGAGGGCCCCTTTTCCAGCATAATTTTATGATATTTTTCAATGGCCGGCAACCCCCCAATTCCGCTTCCGATTAAAACACCAACTTGGTCGGCTTCTTGGGAAGATACTTTAAGGCCGGAGTCTTCCACCGCCATATCCGCAGCCGCTATGGCAAACTGGATGAAGCGGTCCATCTTTTTGACTTCCTTGGGATGCACAAAATCAGTAGGCTCAAAATCGCGCACCTCTCCAGCAATCTTACAGGCTTGTTGACTGGCGTCATAAGACTCTACCCTGTCAATTCCCGACTGACCGGCAATCAATCCCTGCCAGCTCTTCTCTACCCCTACCCCCAGGGGAGTAATCATCCCCAGGCCAGTAATAACTACCCGCTTTTTCAAGAAAAATCCCCCATTAAACTTAAGGGGTGGCAATCCACCCCTTTGCAAACTAATCATTTGAATAAAACAGGAGTTCTAGGGAATAGTAGCGCGCAGGCTTCTCCTACGCTTTGTTGGTGACAAGCCCCTTGAAGGGGATCATCCCCAACGCTACTTCCTTCCCCCTAGCACTTAATCTTCCTCAATAACAGCATGCTCTTTGACATAGCTAACAGCGTCCTGGACCTTAATGATGTGTTCCGCCTCCTCGTCCGGAATTTCCATGTCAAACTCTTCCTCAAAGGACATGATCAACTCCACCGTATCCAGAGAGTCAGCCCCAAGGTCATCCACAAATGATGCTTCTGCAGTAACCTCTGATTCGCTTACTCCCAGAGTTTCCATAATTACAGCTTTCACTCGCGCCTCTATACTGCTCATACTTTTCCTTCACCTCCCTTAGATTAAAAATCGGCATCCTCAAAACCTAACCACAGAGGACACAGAGAAATTCTCTGTGCACTCTGTGGTTCCGTCCTTAGACTACATCCAAAGCCCGCCATTTACATGAATAACCTGACCGGTAATATAACCAGCCGCTTCCGACAGCAGAAAGCTTACTGCGTTAGCTACTTCCTCGGGCTGACCAAAGCGGGTCAAAGGAATTTGCTGTAGGATGCCGTCTTTGACTTTATCCGGCAAACCGGTAGTCATATCGGTATCAATAAAACCGGGGGCCACTGCATTGACGGTGATATTGCGGGAAGCAAGCTCCTTAGCCACCGTTTTGGTAAGCCCGATCAGGCCAGCCTTGGCTGCACTGTAATTTGCCTGACCGATATTGCCCATTACCCCGATTACTGAAGTAATGTTGATAATGCGCCCCGCCCGCTGCTTACTCATCTGACGGGTAACCGCCTTGATACAGTTAAAAGCCCCCCCCAGATTGGTTCTAAGCACCAAATCCCAGTCAGCCCAATTCATCCGCACCAACAGGGAATCCCTGGTAATACCGGCGTTATTCACCAGGAAATCAATTTTGCCCGACTGCTCCAGGATTTGTTTTACCGCCGCATTAACCTGCTCGGCATCGGCGACATCAACCCGGCAGGCGGTAACGTTATCCCCCAGTTGAGCCGCTGCCTCTTGCGCCCTTTCCAGGTTACGGGCGAAAATGAAGACCTGGGCCCCGGACTGGGCCAACTGCCGGGCAATTGCCAACCCAATCCCGCGTGAGCCTCCGGTAACCAGGGCAACCTTATCTTTGAATACCACATCAGCCCCCATTAATCAAGCTAGAAATCGTTTTGTTTAAGCCTTCTGCATCCCCAACCGAATGGCAGGCAACCCCACGCTCAATTCTCTTCAACAACTTGGTCAAGACCTTTCCCGGGCCGACTTCAACGAAGGTGTCCACCCCCTGCCCTAGCATGGTGCGAATGGAATCCTCCCAATAAACCGGGGAACTCAACTGCTTGACCAGTGCGGACTTCAAGCCATCGGTTTTGGTCACTATAGCTGCATCAACATTGGTTACCAGGGGCACCTGCGGGTCTTGCCATTTAAGATTTCCCAAATAATCCCCCAGCTCGTTGCCCGCCCCCTGCATCAGTGAGCAGTGAGAAGGGATACTAACCGCAAGTTCTACAGCCAGTTTAGCCCCCTTTTGCTTAGCCAACTTCACGGCCTGCTGCACGGCTTTTTTATGCCCGGAGACTACAATCTGACCAGGACAGTTAAAATTGACCGCTTCCACTACCCCAAGGGGATTACACTCCCGGCAAATCGCCAGAACAGTCTCCCGCTCCAGGCCAACAATAGCCGCCATCGCCCCCACACCGGGAGCACAGGCCTCCTGCATCAGGCAGGCCCGCTTGCGCACCAATTTCAGGGCATCTTGGTAGCTGATACTTCCCACCGCCAGCAGGGCGCTATATTCCCCCAGGCTGTGCCCGGCCACCAGTTGCGGGCTGACCCCCTCCGCTTCCAACAGCTTGAATAAAGCGTAGCTGAGCGCCAGCAGGGCAGGCTGGGTATTGACAGTTAAATTCAGCTCTTCTTCCGGCCCCTCAAAGCATAAGCGGGTTAAATCTATACCCAGGACATCATTAGCCTGGTCTAGAATTTGCCGGGCAAGCGGGTAGTCATTATAAATATCCTGCCCCATACCTACATATTGGGAACCCTGGCCGGGAAAGATAAAAGCAATTTTTGGCATAAGAACCTAACCGCCTAAGACTTCCTTAAACTTCCGGGTCAGGGCCGGGACAACTTCAAATAAATCACCCACAATACCGTAAGTAGCCACCTTGAAAATCGGGGCCTCCGGGTCGGTGTTAATGGCCACAATAATATCCGAGGACTGCATACCGGCCAGGTGTTGAATGGCCCCGGAAATGCCGCAGGCGATATATAACTTGGGACAGACCGTCTTGCCGGTTTGTCCCACCTGGTGGGAATAGGGAATCCAGTCGGCATCCACCGCCGCCCGCGAGGCACCCACCGCTCCACCCAAAGTTAAGGCCAGTTCCTCTATAATCTTAAAATTCTTGGCTTCTCCTAATCCCCGCCCGCCGGAAACAATAATATCCGCCTCGGCCAGATTTACTGTTTCTGCTATCTCCTCCACTATTTCCATCAGCTTGGTGCGGGGAGTAATATTACCCAAGTCTTTGAGAACAATTAACTCACCATGTCTCCCGGCCTGATAGTTGGCCTTCTTCATCACCTTGTGGCGCACGGTAGCCATCTGCGGGCGCTTGTACGGGCAAAGGATAGTAGCCATGATGTTGCCGCCAAAGGCCGGGCGCGTCTGCTGTAACAGCCTGGTTTCCGGGTCTATTTCCAACTTAGTGCAATCGGCGGTCAAACCGGTCCGCAGGCGCACCGCCACCTTGGGGATGAAAGAACGCCCCACCGCGGTGGCCCCGCAGAGTATAATGCTGGGTTTGTGCTCCCTAGCTAAGTTCTCTAACACCCTGGCATAGGAATCATCGTGAAACTCGGCCAGAATGGGGTCATCGGCATAATAGACCTTGTCCGCCCCATAGTAAATCAACTCCCCGGCCTGGCTCTCCATCTCGTGCCCCAATAAAACAGCCGCCAGGGGTTCGCCAAGCTTGTCGGCCAGCTTGCGCCCTTCCCCCAGCAATTCGTAAGTTATACTACAAACCTTGCCCAGGCGCTGCTCGGCAAAGACCCAAACCCCTTTATAGTCTGAAATATCCTCCTCGGCCTGACGGGTATCGGTAAGCTCAATCGCCTCCACCGGGCAAATGTCAACGCAGGCCCCGCAGAGGTTGCACTTCTCATTAATCCTGGCAACCTCCCCCACCATCTCAAGCGCCCCGTAAGGGCAGGCGGCTATGCAGCTTTCGCAGCCGGTACATTGCTCTATTAAGATTTTAATGCTCATGCTGTTAACCCTTTTAAGATTGAGCGAGTGCTAATGTTGGTTCTACTATTCTGGAGTGTGGTGGTTTAACCTTTTTGATGTGCACATAGACTACGGACTGGCCGGCTGCTCTGTTTTGCCGGGCAGTCTTCATGTTTTTTTTACAGAGTTCGGGGTCGTTATCAGGCAAGAGTACAACTATACTCTCGGGAGGTATCTTCTCCCCCGTCTCTGGATGCTCCACCAGATAAAGGGCAAATTCGCTATGGAGCATATGGTTCTTTATAAACATCTCATCATTAGTCATCTTCCCTAACCCCCTTTATAAGTCGCCGTTTATATTTCATCCAGTTCAAATTGATGTCGGCCTCAGCATAAGCCAGTGCCTCATTGTAATCTCGAAAAGAGAGCCTCTGCTTCTCAACATTACCCTGAGCATCAAGCAAGTCTCTATGAGGGAATCCATGAGAGGCATCAAATCTTACTACTGGAAACCACCGCTCACCAACCTTTGTTTCATACTGAATTACGAATTCTATGACCCTACCTTTATAGGTTTTATGATAATGCCTTCTGCGATCCTCATTGGTATAGTAAGCAATATAGTTAAGTGTCTTCACGAATAATCTTTAGAAAGTTGTGGTTCTATGCAACAACATTATTCCATACTCGGTCGTCTATCTCATTATCCCAGAAGCCCAGGCTGCTTTCGGCCGCAGACAAAAGGTCGGCCGTATCTAGTTTTTCCAGGGGCAGAACAATAACTTCCACCCTATACTGCTCTTTCATATATTACCCTGCCCTTAGATAAGATTCTTTTATAAAAATGCTCTCTTACGTCGTCCAAATCTATTATATCCACTTCATCATCCACCGCCATGGACACCCTGCCATAATACTTAAAAAACTCCCTGGGGTTAACTCCACTGACCGCAATATCAATATCCCGTGCCGATTTAATATCTTCAAGGCATGAACCGAACAACAGCACCATCCGGGCTCCAAATTCTTTACTGATTTTCACAATCTTAGCTAATTCAGCTTCAAGGGTGGTTTTGTCCATGTTTTTCGCCCCTCTTACCCCATCATGTTACACCACTCTCGCTTCTCTTAACTTAGTTACCAATGTATCCACCATTTCCGGGACATCACCTGCAAGGATTTCTCCCCCAGGGCGCGCGGGCGGGGTGAAGATTTTGATTACCTTGGTGGGGGAACCATCTAAGCCGCATCTCTTCTTATCCACCCCCAGCTCGTCGGCGTTCCAGGTGGTAATCTGTGCTCTCTTGGCCCGCATTTTGCCCTTCAGGGAAGGCAGGCGGGGTTCGTTGATTTCCTTGACCACTGTAAGCAGCGCCGGCAGTGGGGCTTCAATTACCTCATAACCTTCTTCCATCAGGCGCTCCACCCTTATCTTCCCATCACCTATTTCTTCAATCTTGCGCACGTAAGCCACAAAGGGAATCCCCAGGAAATCAGCAATTCCCGGGCCGACCTGTGCCGTGTCCCCATCCATAGCTTGCTTGCCGCAGAGGATTAAATCAAAATCGCCAATTTTGCGAATCCCCGCACTTAGGGTGTAGCCGGTGGCCAGGGTGTCGGAACCGGCAAAAGCGCGGTCAGACAAAAGTACGGTTTCATCCGCCCCCATAGAAATCGCCTCGCGCAGGGCTTCCTCCACCTGGGGCGGCCCCATGCTCAAGATGGTTACCTCTCCCCCACAGCGCTCCTTGACCCGCAGCCCCTCTTCCAGGGCATACATATCATAGGGGTTGATAATCCCCTCCACGCTCTCCCGCATCAGGGTATTGGTCTCGGGAT
>QIFF01000033.1 GCA_003230635.1 bacterium
ATTGCGTGAGTTAGCCAAGGAAATGCTGGCGCTCAAGCTGGTAAGGGGGGGAGACGCAACAGGCCGCCGCCTGCCAACCACCGTCAACATCGGGTCAAGCAAACCCGGTGGGAAGAAATCAGCCAAAGGCAGGGGCGATAAGATTAAGACCTTTTCCGGGGGACAAGACTACCAAAAAGCCAGAGATGTTCTATCCAAACTTAACAAATCTGGGGAGGACAGCTCACAAACACCGGTATCAATGAACATTGGAGGCCAGGGAGGTAAAAGTAAAGACCAGGCAAGAAAAGAAAAACAAATCGCTGTGCAAAAAGAGCAGCAAAACAAAGCCGCCGCCGCAAAGGGTATATCCCCCCCCGACGATAACACCCCTCCAATCCAGACCGCCGACTTAATGGCAGCAGATGAGTTTGATTCACTGACAATAGAGGAACCTGATGATCTGCCTGCCTCCAAGCCCGGCGATAGGGAGCAAAAGTCTCGACAAACAAAGGAAATAAAGGAAGCAACTGATACCAACTTGGCTTCAAACAAGATGGATTCCCTGGATTCCAAGCTTGAAGATAACAACCTTGAAGCAGAAAGAACCGCTGATAGGATACCCCGTAGTTATTTACGGGTAGTTCCTCTTATTAAACCCCCGGAAGTTAACTATGAGACCAACGCGCCGACGCCCTCGGTTTTTGAGCAAATAAACTCCCTGGGAAACCGCATAAAGCAAATAGGGGAAAGGCGGGACACGACAATAGTATCCTCAGGAGGACTTGGATTTTCCAACCAGAAAACCAAAGTGAAGAACAGGACAACACTACGCTCAACTTCTCTTAAAGCTACCGGCAGTACTAAAACAGCCGGGAGAGCAGTTCCCGTACCTGCTGGCAGCACTAGCACAGCCGGGAGAAAAATTTCCGCACCTGACGGTGGTGCTAAAGCAACCGGGGGAGGAGTTTCTGTTCCTGGCGCCAGCACTGACCAACCAGGTGGCAGTAACCCCAGCGGTTTTTCTCAAACAGACAAAAAGCGAGTGCCCGAGCAGATCAACCCCCGCAATCTTGAAATTGCCCCCAATCAGGCTTTGCAATCCTTGCCGGATGAATATTTTGAATGGTATGCAGAACAATTGCAAGAAGAAGGGAAATTACCCCAGCCTCCCGCCGATGCTCCCTTGAAGGAGGAAACGCAGGAAAAGATTCTGGTTACCGCCAAGAAACTGGAGTTGCTGGGGGCACGGATGATGCGCATCAGGAACCCCAGGCAAATCAAATTTTCTTCCAAGGACAGGGGAAAACTTGCTAAGCTGTTGCGCAAGAACATAGCCACTGGAGCTGCGCCCGGCGGGAAAGAGCCCCCTGGTTTCAGCAGCACCCCCGACCCGACGCCTGAGTATCAAAAACAAGCCAAGATTGCCGCCAGTGAATTGCAGGAAATCCTGCTGGAGTCCCAGGAGTGGACAGAGCCAAGCCTAAACCAGCCCCCCGACAAATCAGACAAGTCCAGCGGGGGGCAAATTATCTCCGGGGGAACAGGCAGCAGGGGTAAAGAGGCGGTGGTGGTCAGCGGGCAGAACCCGCGCAACAAGACAAATGATATGGCCAGCGTTCGGTTGCAAAGCTTTCCCACCCACGACCCTAGTCATGACTCACTCGTCAACCTGTCCACGGAAGTCGGCATCAACAGCCAAACTATGAAGGGAACCCCGCAGCGCCTTTCCTTCCAGCGCCAGGCCAGAATGAGCGGCACCAGCATGACCAACCTTCGGGATATCAAGGGGGGAACTCCCACACTGAAAAATGTTATTACCCAACGACGTCATGGATTAGAGCAGCTAAAGAAGGCCCTGGACACTACTACCACCCCCGAAGAGCGCAGCAACATCAGCCGACAACTGGCTAATGTTGCTCAAGAGCTGGAAAAAGATAGTTTGCAACTGGAACAAGCGCTTCAATCCAAGGCTGAAAGTGAAGGCAAAGGGATTTACTCCAAACAGCAGGGAACAGATTCCATGTCTGCCGACAAGTCTGTCCAACGCCTTGAGCCAATTCCCTCAGGAAAACACGAGCACCCGGGGGCCATGGGCAAACAGCCCGCTACCTCCTTTATTATGCCCAACAAAATGGATGAGCTAAAACAAGTGAGAAGGGAAGACAGGGTAATCAAGGGCAAGGGAGATTTGCAAGTTAATAAAACACCTTCCCAACTCACTACAGGTTCTGCCGGGCTTTCGGAAATCGCCCGGCAATTTGCCAGGCTGCACACCGAGGTGTCGGGAACAAACCAGGCCAAAAGGCTGCAAGAAATCAGCCAGGAGATGCTGGAGCTTTCCAGTAAGTTGTCCCCCGGCGGTTTGGAACAAATGTTCCTGGCGGGAGCGGAGGCAAGATCAGGCAAAAAAACTACCGGCAAACACATTGTCAAGGGAAGCCGGAACCTGAAACCCACCGCCAAGCCGTCCTCAAGCAAATTTTTCTACCCTGAGATGGGGTCAATCAAGCAGGGAAAGAGCCTTGCTCAGCTTAAAAAACGAGAGGCGTTGTCTCTGCCCCAGGAATTTAAAAAAGAGCTTGACCAATTAAAAAACCTAAACAAAAAATTGGAGCAAAGCCAGCAACCAGAACAAATCCAAGAAGCCGCCAAGGAAATCCTGCAGTTCTCCCAACACCTGTATGGACTGACCCCTAAACGGGAGGAAAAAGCCTTGGCTATCCTCAAAGAAGGGGTAAAGCGCCAGGGGAAAAAAATTAAGAAGCTAAGCAAAAAATTAAGCCGGACAAAAAATCCGCAAAAAATCGCAGGCTACGCCCTGGAGCTGTCCCGCTATGCCGCCAATTTAAAAACCTTGGGAGACAGGTCTGAGGCCCTCGGCTGGAAGGAAGGAAAGGGGCTGCAAAAGTATGCCGGCAAGTTGGAGCAAACAGCAAAATTATTAACCAAGAGCAAACAAGGCAAGCAAAAGACGGACTCACCCGCCAGCAGCAAATATCAAGAGATGGCCCTGCGGCGCAATGCCCAGCGCATAAAAGAATTAAGCCGGATTATAGTTGCCAGCAAGGAAGTGGAAAAGGTGCAAAAAGCCGCCGAGGAGCTGCTCAAGCTTTCTCGGGAGTTAAACGACATGCATTATAATCTGGGTTTGGGAAAAGCACGCTCTTCCTTTGCTTCCCAGGCCAGAAATACCGCCCAGGAAGCAGTACGCCAGGGAGGGGCCAAGCTGCAGCAATTATTGCAGCGTATTAAAGAGCAGCAAGGGGATATGCAACTGGATGATATCGGGCTGCAATTGAAATCCGTTGCTTCCAACCTGAACCGGATCGGGAAAAAGAAGTTGCCTAAGGGAGAAAGTGCTCACCTGAAAAAGGTGTCGGAAGACCTGTCGCAAATGGCTGCCCAGTTGAAGCGCCAGGGTGCTTCTTCCGGTTCCAAGCGCCAATCTTCAGGCAAACGAACAGCGGGCAAGGGAAAAACCGGAACCGTCAAAGACACCCCCCTTAACCAGATCCTGCCCCGTCTGGCCCAATATGCCGACGAGCTGAAAAATATGGAGTTAGGAAATAAGGGCGGCGGCGGTAATCGGGAAACAGGAGACAGCCCCCCCAGGATCGGGCGGCAAGTGAATAAAAATACATTAAAGCAATTGGAAGCCGGTTTACAAGAAAGCGTTTCTCCCGGCCGCCTGCTGCAAATTGCCTCCCAAATAGAGGGCTTGGGAAAGGAGTTACTGAAAACACCTTTGGATAGGGATAGGCCCACCCCATCCCAGCGCCCCTCCTGGCAGCAGGGCAAGGCAGACTTTCCCGGTCAAACAAAGCAAACTCAGGTTACACCTGAAGCAAGCCTGCTTGAGATGAAAAAGCAGGCAGCCGTTCAAAAGCTGGACGATTTTCTTAATGAGCTTAGCGAACAGCAACAAAAAATGGGCGCTTACAGCATGCGGGATGTTTCGGTAAATGCTGCGGGAGAAAAGCGTATTTCCGCCGTAAGTAAAGGAGTGGGGGGAAGCGCTCAACAATCTTTGTTCAGCAAAGGGCAAAGAAGCCAAAATCCAGCCGCACAGGGGAGCAGCGGGGTACCCCTTTCCGAAGACGTTGATAACCTTTACCCCATGGAAGAAGATCTGGGGAGCAATAGAGCCTTCGCCAGTATTATCACCCGGGTAAAGCGCTATCGGGACAAACTCGCTTCCGCCCCATTTAAGACCCCCAAAAGCAGCTTGAACAGCCTCACCAGCAAGGGAGAAAAGCAAAAGACCTCTCCCAGCCAACCAAAACTGCCGACAAACCTGAGATGGAAAACAAAAGAGGCCAAAGAGGAGCAGCCAATCCGCCCCTCCAAGGTTGGTCCTAAACAGAAAACTTCGCGCCGCAAAGCACCGGCTGCATCCAGCGCTTCCCAGCCGGCTAAGGTAGTTCAAAGTTTCCAGACCCGCAGCTTTGAATTACCGGTGTTGGTGGAGGATGCTGAGCAATTGCGCATCCCCTTTAAAACCCGGCGGCCGAGAACTAAAATCGAAGCCAAACAAAAACTGGCCGCACGACAGGATGCCGCCGGGGCGGTCACCCGCTCCCGCATCCCCCAAGAGTACCAAAACATTTTTAAAAGGATTTACCTTTATTTCCAAGACTTCTCCTCACAGTCCGAACAGCCGAGGCAATAAGTGGCGGATACTAAAACCCTGGTAGTAATCCCTGCCTTCAATGAGGCCGGCAACATCGGGCTGCTGATTGAGCGAATTCAAAGGCTGGAACTTGGGCTGGAGATGGTGGTGGTTGATGACGGCTCCAGCGACAACACGGCAACCGTTGCTTGTGCAAAGGGGGCCCACGCACTATGCCTGCCCTTTAATCTGGGATACGGTGCGGCCTTGCAAACCGGCTATAAATACGCCCTTGAGCAGGGGTATAATTATGTAATCCAAATGGACGGGGACGGGCAGCATGATGCGGAATCCATTCGCACCCTGCTGGCAGAAATCCAAAAAGCCGAAGTTGACCTGGTCATTGGCTCCCGCTTCCTGGGGCAAAGCGACGGCATTTACCAGGTGCCGCTCATGCGCCGTTTGGGAATCAGTCTGTTTGGCCGTATCGCTTCGTTCTATAGCGGGCAAAAGATCAGCGACCCTACTTCGGGGTTTCAAGCCTTGAATAGAAAACTCTTGGAATTTTACGCTTCGGAAGTGTATCCGGGAGACTATCCCGATGCCGATGTTTTGATTATGCTCTCCAGAGCGGGTTTCAAATTCAAAGAGGTTCCGGTACTGATGCACAAAAACCCCCAGAACAAATCCATGCACAGCGGCCTGGAACCGGTTTATTATTTGTTCAAAATGTTCCTCTCTATTCTGGTCACTCTGTTGCGCAAGGACATAACTCAAGGCTGAAATATGCACCCTGATATTGACAAATTCGCTCATTTGCCCTCCCCGCTCCAGCGCTGGGACCCCCGGGTCAAGATTGCGACCCTGATGGTCTTTATTTTTACCATTGCCGTAATCAACAAATTCCCCTTGCTGGTTTTGAGCTTTTGCCTGGCCCTGGCCCTGATTGCGATTTCCCACATTCCCT
>QIFF01000044.1 GCA_003230635.1 bacterium
CCTTGCGCTGTTTGATATCGGGAACTTTCTCTATCACCTGCTGGCGCCATTGCCCCATTAAATTCAAAAACTCGGCGTATTCAGGGCCGAATTGCTGCTCCAACTGGCGGCGGATTTTCTTGGCCAGGGCCGGACTTTTACCCCCGGTGGAAATGCTGATACACAAGTCCCCCCTTTTGACTATTGAAGGGACAATAAAGTTGCAATATTCCGGTACATCCACAATATTGATTAAGAGATTGTATTCATCGGCTTCGGCCTTCAATCGCCGGTGTAATTTGCGGTCGTCGGTAGCCCCGATCAGCAGAAAAGCCCCCTGGGCATCCCCCTCCCGGTAAGGACGCTCCAACCAGGTAATCAATTGCTTGTCGGCCAACTCCCGCAACCTGGGGGTCAAGCGCGGGCTGATAACCACTACCCGGGCGGCATACTCCAGCAGGGTCAAGACCTTGCGCTCAGCCACCTCCCCACCGCCGACTACCAGGCAGCGTTTGTTTGCTAAATTTAGATAAATTGGGTAATAGTTAGGCATTTTTTCTCACCGCAGAGGACGCAGATGGTAGGTTGGGTTGAGGTACGAAACCCAACAATTACTGGGGCTTATTTTTTGTTGGGTTTCATTTCATTCAACCCAACCTACTCCCCAAAATATCCTGCAGGCTGCCTTTTTCTTCAGCCACCTCCAAAAAACCCTCTACTGCTTCCAACAGATTTTTTTTAGCCTTCCTAATGCTCTTGCCACAACTAGATATATCCAACTCCGGGGTATAGGAAACGTAGAGAGAGCCTTCCCGCCAGACCTGGGTGGTAAATTTTATTTTCATAGCCATTAACCTCCGTGCAAGATATAGTTAGGCGGGGTTAAGAAGGGAGTTATCAGCCTATAATAGCATGGGTAGGGCATTTGGCAACACAAATTTTGCAGCGGTCGCACTTTTGGGGATCAATTCGGGCGAGAAAGTTTTCTATAGTAATGGTACCCTCTATCGGGCAGACCTTCTTGCAAATTCCACAACCCAGGCAACTCACCTTACACAGCTTCTTTGACACCGGCCCCTTATCAACAGAATTACACAACACGGTAACCTGCTGCTCCTCGGGCACCATTTGAATCACATTCTTGGGGCATTCCAAAACACACTTACCGCAGCCGATGCAGCACTCATCATCCACTGCAATCAAGCCCTCCGGGGTATAGCTAACCGCCTCCACCGGACATACTTTCACACAGGAACCCAAACCCAGACAGCCATAGGCACAAGCCTTATCGCCGCCCGCCAGCAGGGCCGCCGCCTTGCAGTCCTGCACCCCTTGATAGATATATTTACTCTTGGCTTTGCAGCGATCCCCCTGGCACCGAAGCCGGGCTACCACCTTGGCCTTAAGCTCAACCTCTACCCCCATTACCGCAGCGATTGCCAGGGCCACCGCCTCTCCCCCGGCCAAACAGCCGTTCACTTCCGCCTCCCCGGCGACTACCGCCTCGGCAAAGCTGTGGCAGCCGGCAAAGCCACAGGCCCCGCAATTGACCCCCGGCAAATCCTTCTCTATTTCCTCAACCTTGGGATCAACATAAACGGCAAATTTTTTGGCGGCAATCCCCAGCCCCAGGCTGGAGACCAGGCCAATACCGCCCAAAGTTAAAATTGCTTCAATCATCTTCTTTCCTTAACGTATTCTTTTGTAGGGGCGGACGTCTCTGTCCGCCCTATTTGGGCAGACACAGAGGTCTGCCCCTACACAACAATAACTACTAAATCAAACCCATAAAACCAAAAAAGGCCAGGGATAACAACCCCGCGCTAATCAGGGCAATCGGCATTCCCTGAAAGGGCTTGGGCACATCAGACAGCGCCAATTGCTCGCGCATGCCGGCAAAAATCACCAGGGCCAGGGCAAACCCTGCGGCGGAAGCGGCGGAAAATACCAGGGCTTCCAGGAAATTATAGCCCTCGTCAATGTTGATAATCGCCACCCCCAGCACCGCACAGTTGGTAGTAATCAGGGGCAGGTAAAGCCCCAAAGCCTGATACAGGGCCGGGCTGGTCTTCTGAATTACCATTTCCACAAACTGGACCAGGGCTGCAATTATTAAAATAAAGGCAATTGTCCGCAGGTAACCGATATTTAAGGGGACCAAGATAAAAGTAGATACCAGCCAGGTAACCGCCCCGGCTACGGTCAGAACAAAGATTACCGCCAGCCCCATCCCGATTGCCGAATCGAGCTTTTTGGAAACCCCCAAGAAAGGGCAGTTACCCAGAAAGCGCGCCAGCAGGATATTGTTGACTAAAATCGCACTGATAATGATTAACAGGTAGTGCGTCACGGCTTAACCCTCTTTGGTTGCTATATTCATAAAGCCCAGCATAAACCCCAGGGCAATAAAAGCCCCCGGTGGAACCACCATCAACAAAAATGGCAGGTAGCTTTTGCCCAATAGGGCTAAGCCAAATACTGTTCCGTTGCCCAGTAACTCGCGCACCGCCCCCAGCACCGTCAGGGCAAGGGTAAAACCCAGTCCCATACCCAGGCCGTCGGCCAGGGAGGCGAGAACCGGGTTGCGGGAGGCAAAGGCCTCGGCCCGCCCCAGGATGATGCAGTTGACCACAATCAGGGGAATAAACAGCCCCAGCGACTTATACAACTGATAAAAATAGGCCTGCATGACCAGTTCCACAATGGTCACAAAGGAGGCAATAATCACAATAAAGACCGCAATCCGCACCTTGTCGGGAATAATTTTGCGCAGGGAAGAAACCAGCAGGTTGGCAAAAATCAGCACAAAGGTGGTCGCCATCCCCATCCCGATTCCGTTGATGGCAGCGGTAGTTACCGCTAGGGTGGGACAAAGCCCCAGCATCAGGCGCAGAACTGGGTTTTCTTTCCAGAACCCCTTAGTAAATTCAGAAAAGACGCTCATAATTACTTCTCCCCTGATCCAAACTCTTTTTGATACAACTCCAGTCCCTTTTTAATCGCCTTAGTCACCGCCCGCGAAGAGATACTGGCCCCGGTAATCTGGTCAAGTTCCCCGCCGTCCCTCTTGAGAGCCAGTTTGCTGGTCAGCAATGACTTGCCAATGAACTGACCCCTAAAAGTCTTTTCCTCAATTTTCGCTCCCAGACCCGGGGTTTCCTTGTGCAGCAAAATCTCCACCCCGGAGATGGCCTGCCCCGGGGTCACCCCTATCATCACGCTAATCTCTCCCCCAAAACCCTTTTCCGGCATGGCAAAGGCTATTCCCACCGGCTGCCCCTCACGGGTGGCCTTATAAAAGGTTACCACCTTGTCCTTGCCCCGCCTATCCTTGCCGATTACCACGCTCCGGGTTTCCTGATCCGGCTGGTTATCATAAACCGGCAGCACCGCCTTAATCGCCCGCAAGCGCGCCAGGCGAATCTGCTCGGCGATCGGCTCCTTGGTCATTTCATAAACCCCGGCCAGGGACAGGGCCGCCAGGGCGCAGATGGCGGTAAGGACAATCACCAGTTGGGAAATGTTAACCTTGTTTTCGCTCATGCTTGCTGCATCCCAAAGGGCGTGGGTTTGGTATATCTGTCAATCAAGGGGGAGAAGGCGTTCATCAATAAAATGGCAAAGGCCACTCCCTCGGGATAAACCCCAAAAATCCTGATTACCGCCGTCAGCAATCCGCAGCCGACTCCGAAAATAACCCTACCTTTATTGGTTACCGGGGCGGTTACATAATCTGTAGCCATGAAAAAGGCCCCCAGCATCAAGCCCCCGGTACACAGATGAAAGAGGGGATTGGCGTATTGGCCTGGATTAATCAGCCAAAAGATGCCGCTCAAAATTCCCACCGTAGCGATAAAGCTGAGCGGGATATGCCAGGTAATGTACTTTTTCCATAACAGAAAAATCGCCCCAACCAGCAGGGCCAGCACCGATATTTCACCGATAGACCCGGCCACATTCCCCACCAGAGAGTCCAACAAATTTAGATTGGCAAGTTTGGCTACCCCCTCCACCTTTAAAATCCCCAGCGGGCTGGCGGCGGTCACCGCATCCAGGGCACCGGTAAACAAGGGGGTGGGCTTCACCCAGGTGGTCATCTGCACCGGCCAGGAAATCAGCAGCACCACCCGCCCCACCAGGGCCGGATTAAACAGGTTATGCCCCAGGCCGCCGTAAATCTGCTTACCCAGAACAATGGCAACCAGCGACCCCACTATCACCATCCACCAGGGAGAGGACGGGGGCAGAGTCATGCCCAGCAAGAGGCCGGTCAAGGCCGCACTGCCGTCCAGAACAGTCACCTCGCGCCCCATAATCTTCTGCATCCCGGCCTCAACCGCCATGGCGCTGCCCGTACTCAACAACAAGACAAACAACGCCGGCAAGCCGAAGAAATAAACCCCCATCAAGCAAGCCGGAAGCAGCGCCAGCAAGACCATGACCATAATCCTGGGAACGCTCTCCTCCCCCTGGATATGGGGGGAAGTGGATAAATTTAAAAGGTGCTCACTCATTTTTGTTAAACACTCTTTACACAGTGTGCATTATTTAATTCAGTAAAAAGGCCAAACGACTCTATTGTTAATTTCCAAGCTAATTTGCAATCCCCCTCCTCAATATCCCAGGGGTTACCATGAACGAAGCTATTTCTTTTCTGTCTAAGACCATCCCACTCAGCGTAAAAATTATTGTAACCTACACCTTGTACCGCATCTTTAAATTTTACACCCACAATTTTTTTAAACATGTTATTTACTTGCCTATTCAATGTTAACTCATCTTGCAAGAAGTCTACTACTTTGTATGGAATACTTTGAGCTTCGCCAAAATTTCTAAAAAAATTACCTATCAACACCTCAAAAAAAGTGCAAAACAAAATCACTACTAACTCTTTTTCTTCATTTATGTAAAGGTCTTTAATTTTCTTGAATAATATTGCTACAGCACCCTTTCCGTCATAGGGAAACATCTGCCTAATTTCATCTCTAGTTTGACAGTTCGGACAAGGTGTACTTAAACAAGTTAAAAGTGCCGCTTGTCCAAAAACTTTTAAACAAGTAGGACATTGGATAAGTCCAAATGTAGCAAATGAGAAATCTTTAATTACTTCCTTGTCGAATATATCAATATCAATTGAATTCATCATATTTTGTTCACCTATTCTTTGGTATTTATCATCTCCTTGGAGTAGAGCCTTTAGGCTCGTGTTTTTTTCACGGGGCTAAAGCCCCTACTCCAAAAATCTGCGTTCATCTGCGTCCCATTATTTCTTGTCCTTCTGTCCCTGCGCCCTTATCTCGGCCTTGGTCTGGCGGATCCAGTGGATAATCGGGCGCCGGGCCGGGCAGACATAGCTGCAGCAGCCGCACTCCAGGCAGAACATAACGTGGTTGGCCCCAGCCTCGCTAAACATGCCGTGCTCGGCATAGACACTAAACAGATTGGGCAGCAAAAGGCAGGGACAGTAGGCCACGCAATTGCCGCAGCGGATGCAGGTACTATAATCCGCAGGTTGCACCTCGTCCGCCAGTTGCACCAGAATGCCGGAGGTGCCCTTGAGCACCGGCAC
>QIFF01000271.1 GCA_003230635.1 bacterium
GAGCGAAATATGCATCAGGCGATAGAGTTACATGTCCAGGGATTGATTGAAGACAGCTTGCCCGTGCCTAAACCCCAGGCTCTTGCCGAATACATGGCAGTTCAAGTAGCATGAGGTAATTGCATGCCTGATCTTCCCTCAGTAGCAGCTAAAACCCTGGCCTGGGGTATTATCCTCATTCCCCTGGCCGGTGCCCTTCTGGCTTGCTGCTGGCCCGGGCGACTGAAGAAGCATTCCTTTGAGAGGGTGTCAGTCGCTTGCAGCCTGGCGGCCTTCCTCTCCGCTTTATCTTTGTACCCCCTTATATTTAAGCAAAATGTGATTCTGCAAACCGGCTTTGGCTGGCTTCTTTCCGGGCTGCGTTTGCGGGTGGATACCATGGGGCTTTTCTTCGCCCTTTTCACCAGCCTGATCTGGTCGCTGGCCAGCCTTTACAACGGGTCTTATCTGCGCTCCGATAGGGGATACCGACGTTATGCGGCCATCTGGCTGCTGGCGCTGGCCGCCAACCTGGGGTTGGTGTTGGCCGAAGACTTGTTCAGCTTCTTCATCTTCTTTGAGGTTTTAAGCCTTTCCGCCTATTTCCTGATTATCCATAATCAAAACGAAGCAGCCTGGCGGGCGGGCAATAAATACCTGGCCCTCAGTATCGGCGGGGGGCTGCTCTTGCTCTGGGGAATTGTACTGGTCTATAGCCACGCCGCCTCCCTGCAGTGGACAGCGGTTTGGCAGATGCAGCAGATATCGCCCCTTAACTGGGGTCTGACCCTGGGGCTGATCCTGGCCGGGCTGGGGGTCAAGGCCGGGGTGATGCCCCTGCACGTCTGGCTGCCCGATGCCCATCCGGCCGCACCCACCCCCGCCAGCGCCCTGCTTTCCGGGGTAATGATCAAGGCCGGGGCTTATGGGATGCTGCGCCTGGCCCAGGGTTTCATCCGAGTGGGAAGCAACAGTTCGTGGGCAGTCCAGGGGAATCAACTCGGATTTTACTTACTCTGGCTGGGGCTAATCAGTATGCTGCTGGGGGTGACCCTGGCCCTGCTGCAGAGCAATGCCAAACGCCTGCTGGCCTTTCACAGCATCAGCCAGATGGGTTATATTGTGCTGGGGATCGGCATGTGCCTTTATTGGGGTTCGGCCGAAGCCCTGCTGGGCAGCCTTTACCATGTCCTCAACCACGCCCTCTTCAAGAGTGCCCTCTTTCTGGTGGCGGGAGTAATTTACTGGCAATCCGGGGAACTAAATCTAAAGCATCTGGGGGGCTGGGCCAAGTCCGTGCCCTTATTGTTTAGCTGTGCTCTGATCGCCAGCGCCGGTATCAGCGGCCTACCCCCTTTCAACGGTTATATCAGCAAAACCCTGCTCCATGCCGGCCTGACCGGGGGAACAGCCTTGCACTTCCCAGGGGAAATAACCCTGATGAATACCCTCTTTATCCTTACCAGCGCCGGCACCCTGGCCTCCTTCATCAAATTCATCAGCTTTATTTTTATACTCCCCCCGCAAGAAAAACAAAAATCCCCCCCCCCCACTCCCTGGGCCATGCAGGCCCCAATTGTGATATTAAGCGCCTTAATCCTGCTGTTCGGCGTTTTTCCCCATTTCTGGCTGAAGCACCTGATTGTTCCGGCCCTGGGATTGGGAAAAGATTTTCCCCTGGGAGAGATGCACTTCTGGGCGCTCAGCGAGCTGTCGGGAGCGGGTATAACTATCTTCCTGGGCAGCTTACTCTTCGGGCTGGCTTTCTATACCAAGTTCTTTTACCGCCACTGGGCACCCTGGCCGGCGGTGGATTATGTCTATTGCCGCCTGGGGCGGGCGGGTTTGGGACTCATGCGCCAGGTGGGCAGCATATCCGAGGGTTTTAGGACTGCTAATCAACGCTGGGCTGAAGAGGCCAAATTCAGCTATCAGCAGGGGGTGGAGCAATATAACCAGGGGATGCAAAACTGGCAGCAGCGCTTTCAAGCCCTGGGAGCCGGCTATCAGCAGGGGGTGGAGCAATACGACCAGGGGATGCAAAACTGGCAGCAACGCCTCCAATATCTGGAAGAGAAATGGCAACAGCTAAGCACCAGAGCAGCCGATTACCAGCAGCAGGTTGAAGGGGAATTGGAGAGGGAACTGGACCTCTCCATCCTGGATGAAACCCAACATTGGTGGGAGGAAGCCAGCAAAGAATTAGGGCAAGAGGGGCGAGAATTACGGGTCAGGCTGTCCGAGCGCATATCCGCCTGGCGGCAACAGGCGCAAAACCGGCTCATCAAAAAGGGGCAAAATTGCCAACCCCTGGGGCTGGAAGAAGAAGTTACCCCTGAAAGCGCCGTTCGCTATACCCTCCAATATTACAGCCGCGATTTGAGTTTGGGCCTGCTGCTTATTCTGCTGGTGCTGCTGCTGTTTTTATTCCCCCTGCTATGGTAATTTGTAGTTGCCCCATTTATGGGGCAGACGTCACTGGCAAACCAGGGCGGCATTTGCTTGAAGGGCAGCCTGATAAATCAGGCAACTACTTCATTCCTGGCCAGCACCACCCCGGCTGAAACCGCCATCAGCAAGCCGAACCAGGGGTTGTGGCTGTAATGTGAACCTACCACCGCCGCCAGTGCGCCGGTCAGCATCATACCCTCCAGCCCGATGTTGACCACTCCCGTGCGTTCGGAAAACAAGCCCCCCATCGCCGCCAACAGCAAGGGCACAGATTTGGCCAGCGCCAAAGGCAGGACAGCCCAAATAAATAAATCACTCACTTGGTATCTCTCCGAATTCCCTCTCCCCTTTGGGGAGAGGGTTGGGGTGAGGGGGCATTTGGAATTATTTTTCCTCTGTGACCCCTACGGTAAAAAATGCTTAAACGTGGCAACACCTTATCCAGACCGACAAAGAGAATGACTGTGCCCTGGATAATGAAGACCAGTTCCTTGGGCATTCCCACCTTTAGCTGCATCCAGCGGTCTGCCGAGCGCAGGCCCCCAAAGAAGAGGGCGGCGGGGATAATCCCCAGGGGTTGATTGCCGGCCAGGAGGGCCACCGCAATCCCGTCATAGCCATACCCCGGTGAAAACTGGGCATAGAAGGTGTGCTGCTGCCCCAGCACAATCAAGGCCCCGGCCAAACCGGCACAGGCCCCGCTCAAGCCCATGGAGAGCAATATCTGAGAACTCTTTTTAATCCCCCCGCATTCGGCGGCGGCCGGACTGGCTCCGAAAGCCCTCAATTCATAACCGGCCAGCGAGTGTTTAAAAAAGACATAAACCAACAGGCAACTCAGCAGGGCCAGGGGAAGGCCCCAACTCAGATGCACAATCACCAAATCCCAAATCACTCCCAGGCGGGCGGATTCAACCACCGCTTTGGTTTTGGTGCTGTACGGCCCGCTGCTCAAGGGGCCGTTCGCCAGGTAATCAGTAAGGTAAATGGCGATGTAATTGAGCATAATCGTGCTGACTACCTCGTGTACCCCGCGGCTGCTCTTGAGCCAGCCGGCAATCAGCCCCCAGACGACAGCCCCGGCGGACAGAGACAGGAGGAGAATCAGGGGGAGATAAAGCCAGGAGGGGAGATGGGGAAAGAGTGTCCCCAGGTAAGCTGCACTAATCGCTCCCATATAGAGCTGCCCCTCTCCCCCGATATTGAACAGCCCTCCCTTGAAGGCGATTGCCACCGCCAGGCCGGTTAAAAACAAGGGTGTGGCCTTAATCAGGGTGCCCGCCAGGTTGCCGGGAGTGCCCAGCGCCCCTTGCCAGAGGGAGGCAAAGCAGAGCCAGGGGCTTTTCCCCACCGCCAGTGCAACTAGGCTGGCTGCCAGCAGGGCCAAAATCAGCGCCATTAATGGCCCGAGTATGTTTTTAGTTCTCACTCTGTCCCCCTATTAAGGCTCCCAATTTCTCCCGGCTGACCGTGCCGGGCTCAAAGAGAGCGATAAGCTGCCCCCGCAAAAGCACCCCGATGCGATCACTTAAGCCCATAATCTCTTCCAACTCAGTGGAAACCAGTAAAATCGCCTTGCCGGCAGTCCTTTCCTGCAAGAGCCGCTGATAAACATAAGCGCTGGCCGCCAAATCCAGGCCGCGGGTGGGCTGGCAGGCAATCAGCAGGCTGTGAGGCTGGCTGATTTCCCTAGCCAGCACCACCTTCTGCTGATTACCGCCGGAGAAAGCCTGCAAGGGGGCGTTAAGCTGCGGGGGTTGGAGCTTGAACTTTTCTACTAATCCCTCGGTTTCTTTCTGCACGGCGCTTGAGCGCCAGAATCCCCAACGGGCAAAGTGTTCGTTGTGCTGCCGCCCCAGAAGCAGATTTTCCTGCAAGCTAAAATCAGCGATAATCCCGCGCCGCAGGCGGTCTTCGGGAATGTGGGCAATTCCCGCCTGACGTAATTGGCGGGGGCTGAAATTGGTTACCTGCTGTTCGTTCAAGGCAACCTGTCCTGCCTCTATTTGGCGCAGGCCGGTCAGCAACTCCACCAACTCGCTTTGCCCGTTACCGGCCACCCCGGCCAGCCCCAGGATTTCTCCAACGTGAATCTTTAAGGAAAGCCGGCGAATGGCCGGATGCCCCTGTTCAGCCCGGCTGGAGAGGTTTTTGATTTCCAGGATAGGTTTTCCCTTGGCTGTCTTATGCTGGTTAAGCGGCAGGCTGACCTCCCGTCCCAGCATCAGGCAAGCCAACCGGCGGGCGTCTGTTTCCCCGGCTGCCAGGGTCTGGATATGCCGGCCGCGGCGCATTACGGTAATAGTATCCGCCAGGGCCAGCACCTCATCCAGTTTATGGCTGATAAAAATAATGGTGCGCCCCTGCTGGCGCAGCTTGCGCAGGAGTTGAAAAAGCTCCTTTATTTCCAGGGGGCTAAGCACTGCGGTAGGCTCATCCAGAATCAAAATTTGCGCCTGGCGGTAAAGGGCCTTGAGGATTTCCAGGCGCTGCTGCTCCCCCAGAGAAAGATTTCCCACCAGTTCATCCAAATCCAGGCTAAAGCCCAACTGCTTGGCAAGGTCTTCTATTTGCCCGCGCGCCTTGTCCAGCTTTAAACAGCCCCACTCGCTTGGCTCCTGACCGAGAATGATGTTTTCCAGCACGCTCAAGCGGGGAATAAGCTTCAGGTTCTGGTGCACCATCCCCAGGCCCCGGGCAATCGCCGCCTGGCTGTTTTTCATCCTTACCGGCTGGCCATTCAGGACGATTTCCCCCTCATTGGGCTGAAGCAGACCGTAAAGAATCTTCATCAGGGTGCTTTTGCCCGCTCCGTTTTCCCCGATCAGGGCGTGGATTTGCCCCCTTGCCACGGATAGATTAATCTCCTGGCAAGCAACGGTTGCCCCAAAGGACTTGCTGATATTTTTCATTTGGAGGGCTGGCATGGGAAATTTCGCTTGAGGAAAGCAGGGTAAGCTGGGTTGAGGCCAGGGCAATCGCTTGAAAAAAAGTTTGGAGATAAGAGGAGAAATGCTATAGTTCCCCAACATTGGCAAGTTTACAAAAAATGGGGGGGA
>QIFF01000160.1 GCA_003230635.1 bacterium
GAAAGTCTTTACCTGCCCAATATTACAGCGGGCAAACGCTACCTCCCTAAGGTACCGGCTAAGGGTTTTATAAATCCAACCATTGACGGCAAAGTAACCAATTATTATGAGTGGCTGGCGGCCGGTTCTTTTGATGTCAGTAGAAATTACAGCAGCATGTATCAAGCCATGCATCAGAATGAGCGGGTGATTACCGGGCTGTATTATGGCTTTAACTCGGAGAATCTTTTCTTGAGGGCGGATTTTTCCAAGGCCTGGCTTGAAGATACTTCAGCCTGGTCGTTTTATATTAACTTCCTGCGCCCGGCTGAATGGCAGGTAAAAGTTCAGGTTCCACCTCAAGCCGAAGGCGTCTCCGCTCAATTGTACCAACGCTTGCAGATAAATAACCGGCAGGAGGCGGGCGGAGTTCAACTCAAGGTTGCCCTAGACAAGATTATGGAAATTCAACTGCCCTTGGCGGCCCTAGGGTTAAAAAGCGGGGAAGAATTGCAATTAACCATTGCTGTGGGCAGAGAGAGTCTGGAGGTAGGGCGCTGGCCCAGTAAGGGCTATGTAGCGATAGTTATTCCCGCTGAGGACTTTGAAGCCGACGTATGGCAAGTTTAGATTTGGTGCCCCACCTATTACGTCTGATAAGATATATTATGTCAACTTAGGGCTGAAATAAAAAAGCTGGCCCTAAGTTGACATAATATTTTGCTGGATTGTACCTCCCCTACTTAAAACATTATCCACACCATTAATGGTAGGTTGGGTTGAGGTACGAAACCCAACAATTAGTTATTTTTGTTGGGTTTCATTTCATTCAACCCAACCTACTCCTGCTACTAGACAAAATTTGTCCCTATATATCTACACCCAATAAATCCAATGAAACAACAAGCCATTTTGGATCAAACCCACCCTCATAATGTTCATCATGAACATCATCATACGCATCTGGGTAAAAATCAGCAAATTGATAAACCATTTCAAAGGCCTCATCAGCAGTAGGAACGATTACTAAAGTGTTTCTAGGAGATAATTGAAGATTATCAGTTTTTATGCGCCACTCTCTTTCATAAGTACAATCAATACCTTCTTGAGGATTGTAAGGAATAAATCGATACTTCAAATCATCAGGAAACTTATCACAAGCTGTTGGGTGATCATAAATTACGGGACGCCCACCTTGTTCAAACAACCACTCTTTGGTTACGGCCACACCATAGGGTTCATAACGGGGTCTTTCTTCTTTAGATGATGCAATTTTATTCAACGAAAAAACAGAGCCAAATTCTACAATTGGGGCTTCCGTAAAACAAACACAGTTTTCCCCACTTTTTATATAGTTAAATGTTCCGATTAATCTTCCTTCGTGTAGGATTTGCAATAAAACAGAATAAGCAGACTCTAATGTTGTTTCGTGACCATACATCCCTTTTACTTGAATCGGTTGTTCAGGAACATGAGTAAAATGAAACAAAAGGTTACTCATATCTCTCCTAACAATCTTTATTCTTCTAGAAAGCTCTTCTGATATCTCTGGTAGTTTGTGTTTATTCCTTTTCATAATCGCCGACCAAGGCTACCCTACCCTACTGATATTAGAGTATCCCCTTACTTTTAAGAACTTCCAAGTATTTTTCAAAACTCAAAGGGCAATCAATTAAATCCTTAAAATCTCTTTGGGATAGCTTCAATTGCCCACGGATTTTATCGCTTACCCTGGCAGGAATGTCACCCCTGCCGTGTGAATAATAGACCCGTAAAATCTTTTTCCCCTCAACTGTCAGCCAGCCGTAATTATGCTTGGTTGAACGTACTTCCATATTCAATTTGACAAAAATCTTCTTAACCTGATACTTCTTTATTTGCATACGATAATCTCTTCTAAGTAAGCCAGCCACTTCTGGGGCAGACTGCCCAAATTTTCCTTGTCGGCTTTCAGGTCTTCATATAACAAGACAATTTGATTGCAGAGTTGATTAATGGCCTCAAACTCTGTATCCGCACAGGCAAAGGCTTCAATGTCGTCAAGGCTGGCAATTACTCTATCATCTTCAAATTCAAGGCAGATGTATATTAGAGCTTTTAGACTGTATTTTGGATGTTTTAATGAATTGAGGGGAACTAGTTTATATTGCGTTCCCATAGCTTTTACTAACTGCTTGGAAAGGTCTTTATATTGTTCTAGGCTTAAAACGGGTGCCGGCATTTTGCTGCTCCTTATAATTTTGTTATCGCTTGCATCTTCTTGCTCAAACTATACCCCTGCTTCGCCGTGTTGTCAATATTCCCCTTGCTTTCTCCCCCCTTTATTGTTATTTTTGGCTAATCTGAGATTTGGAGTGATTTTTTTCCTTTGCGCTCTCTGCGACCTCTGCGGTAAAACAAATGAAAACTTCGCAAAAACAGTTAGTAGGAATATTAGCGGCCTTTTTGATTGTTGTCTATGGCTACGCCCTGCTGGACGGCCTCTTTACCTCTCAGGGACTAGAGATGATGCGCCATTTTCATCACCAGGGAGACTGGCAAAGTATGCTCTCCTTGCTGCGGCAACTGCCCTGGCTGAAATCCCTGGCCGCAGCGAGCTTGCAGTGGGGATTTTTATTGGGAATCTTATTGCTGGCCACCTGGGCACGCTCCCCCCTGGAGCGCATGGCTGAATGGCTGGTTTCCTTTCCCCGCCCTTACTTCCTGCTTACTCTAGTCATCCTGGCGTTCACTGCTTCATTGGCTGTTTTTTATTTTAACTACCAGTTTTTTCCCCGCAGCGGCGACGCCCACGCCCTTTTATTTCAAGCCAGGGTGTTGGCCAAGGGGGCCTTAAGCGTTCCCTCGCATGCGGCCAGGGAGTTTTTCAATTCCGATTACATCATTAACAACGGGCGCATGTATGCCGAATACCCCCTGGGAACCTCCTTCATGCTCATGTGGGGAGTTTTCCTGGGAATACCCTGGCTTATCAATCCCCTGCTGGCGGCGCTGGCCCTAGTCTTTGTCTATTACACCGCCAACGAGCTTTACGGCGAACTGATCGCCCGTTACGGCGTGCTTATTTTACTGGCCTCACCTCTATATTTTAGTTTGCCCCCCTCTTACCTCTCCCACGCCCCCCAGTTATTTTTTCTTTCTGTTTTTATTTATTTTTTCCTCAAAACTATTAATGTAGGGGCAGACCTCCGTGTCTGCCCAAATTCGGGCGGACAGAGACGTCCGCCCCTACAAGGGTTTCGGCCTGGGGACAGGTCGAAACATCAAAATTGGCACCCCCTGGTGGCGGGTGTAGCTTTAGGAATGGCGCTCAACACCCGCCCTATGACCGCCCTTACCTTCTCGCTGCCCCTTCTGGCCTGGGCGAGCTATCTTTTGTTGAAAGACTGGCAGGCTTTCTACCGCAAGGCGCTAATTTTTCTCTTGGGGCTGCTGCCTTTTCTGCTGGGGCTATTTTTGATTAACCAGTTACAAAACGGCCATCCCCTGGTTTTCGGACATCAGGTCTATAACGGGCCGCGCCCCACCTTCGGCTTCAACCTGCCGGGATACAATTTCAGGCAGGCGGTCAACACCTATCTTTTCCGCCTGGGCCTCTTGCTTAAAAGCTTAATATACCCTCCCCTCTCGGCCGGCGGCCTCTTGGTGCTAATCGCCCTGTCCTTTATGAACTTCAAAAAACGCAATTACCTCTTATGGGGCTTCTTTGCCCTAACCAGCCTGGGGTATCTGCCGGTGCTTTCAGCCGTTTGGCATGTCCGCTACTACTACACAGCCAGCCTTTATCTGCTCCTGCTGCTCCCCCTGGGAATCAGCAATCTGGGGCAGTGGCTCAAAGAGAATTTCCAACTGGCCGGCGCCTCCAGTCTTTTGAGCGCTTTTTTGCTCATCAGCCTGCTATCATCACTTGCCGCCGCCTATCGCAGCGGTTTAAGCCCCAATGTTTGGACGCAGGCCCTCAGGCGCCCTTATGACATAGTTGCCCAGGCCAAATTGAATGACGCCCTGGTCTTCGTCCGCAATACGGAGCATTTTTATCCCGAGTGGTACACCCGCAACTCCCCTGAACTCAATGACCCGGTTCTCTGGGTGCGGGACTTGGGCAAGCGTAATCAAGAGCTTATGGTTTTTTACCCTGAGCGCAAGGCTTACTTATACGACAAGGGAAAGCTAACCCCACTGCCGGCAGCGAGCGAGTAAAATGAAGATTCTTTTTATATCTCACCGTATTCCCTATCCCCCCAACAAAGGGGACAAGCTGCGCGCCTTTCATATAATCAAACACCTGGCGCAGAAGCATCGGATTACCCTGCTCAGCTTCCTGGATGCCCCCCACGAGGCAAAGCATGTGCGGGATTTGGAGGAATATTGCTCTTCAGTCAGCACCCTCCAGCGCTCCCCCTGGCGCAGCCGCTGGCAAACCATCTCCTATCTGGCTAAAAACTTGCCCCTTACACTGGGATCCTTTTATTCGCCCCGCTTTAAGCAGTTGGTTGAGGAAAAATTGCAGCAAGACAAATATGACTTGATTTTTGTCTTTTCCTCAGCTATGGCCCAGTATGTGGCTGACTATCAAGGCTGTCCCAAGATTCTGGATATGGTGGATGCGGATTCGGAGAAGTGGCGGCAATACGCCCGATACGCCCCCTGGTGGAAAGCGATGGTCTATCGCCTGGAGGGTAAGCGCCTGCGCGCTTATGAGCGGGAGATTGCCGCACACTTTGAGGTCTGCACAGTAGTAACCAGCCAGGAGCAGCGGATTCTCAAAGACATCATTCCGCCTGACAAATTGCGGGTGGTAAAGAACGGAGCGAAGCTGCCCCCAGCCCAGAACCTTTCAAGGGAAAAAGCCCACGAACCCAGCCTGCTCTTTATCGGGGGCATGTTCTACTTTGCCTACATTGACGGGATTTTACACTTCTGCCAAAAAAGCCTGCCCCTCATCAAGAAACGCTTTTACCGGCTTAAATTCTACATCGTCGGGGCCAGACCGGCCCCTGCAATCCGCCGCCTGGCCCAGGATGAGCAGATTGAAGTAACCGGCCACGTGCTCAAGGTGGAACCCTATTTAGAAAAGGCTTGGGTCTATGTGGTTCCCTTGAGAATGGCCCCGGGAATTCAGAACAAGATTCTGGAAGCGATGGCCCATGAACTGCCGGTAGTGGCTACTTCGGCGGCGGTCAGCGGAATTGAAGCCGAGCCGGGACGGGACTTACTGGTAGCCGACAGCCCGGCGGATTTTGCCGCTGCGGTCAACAAATTACTGGGAGACGAGCAACTGCGTCAACAAATCGGCTCCCGGGCCCGCCGGTTTGTGGAAGAAAACCACAATTGGTCGCGCAACCTTCAGGCGCTGGACAAGATTATTCAACAAATTTCTTGACATCATACCCGCTAACCCATAGAATAAAACCTTATCAAGGGGTTATAATATCAAGCGTAAGGAGTCGGTAATGATTATTGTGCTGAAAAAGAGTGCCACCCCGGAGCAAAAAGGTGGAGAGCTTGGGTTTGAAGGTTCATGTTTCCAGGGGGGTGGAAAGAACCATTATTGGGGCAATCGGGGAGGAGGAGATTCTGCGCAATCTGCCCCTGGACGCCATGCCGGGGGTGGAGAAGGTGATGCCCATCTTAAAACCCTACAAGTTGGTAAGCCGTGAGTTCAAGCCGGAAGATACGGTGGTCAAGGTCAGGGGTATTGAAATCGGGGGCAATAAACTGGTTGTTATGGCCGGCCCTTGTGCGGTGGAAAGCCGGGAATCAATTCTGGAAATCGCCCAGGCGGTTAAAGCGGCCGGCGCCAATTTTTTACGG
>QIFF01000359.1 GCA_003230635.1 bacterium
CAAATTTAAGCACAATCACTTCTACTTCATCCCCGATCATAAACAACTCAGAAGGGTGGCGCACCCGGCCCCAAGACATATCCGTAACATGCAACAGGCCGTCCATTCCGCCTAAATCCACAAAGGCTCCGTATTCGGTAATGTTCTTGATGATGCCCTTCATGCGTTTACCCTCTTCAAGCTCCTTGAGGATTTCCTGCTTCTTGGCCTTTCTTTCCTCTTCCAAGAGCTGGCGGCGGGAGAGGACAATATTGCCGCGCTTGGCATTCAGCTTGATTACCTTGACCCGTATGGTTTTCCCAATCATTTTGTCCAGGTCTCTTACCGGGCGCAAATCAACCTGGGAACCGGGCAGAAAAGCGGGAACTCCTACATCTACCGTCAAACCCCCTTTAATCTTGCGTGTTACCCGGCCATTGAGCACCTCACCCTTATCATAAGCGCGGCTGATTTCCTGCCAAACCTTAATCTTATTGGCCTTTTCCTTGGAAAGCACTACCAAGCCATCATTATCCTCTTTCTTTTCCAGATAGACCTCAACCTTATCACCAACTTCAAGAGGTTTTTCCGCTTTCAGATCACCAAACTCAGCCAGGGGAATCGTCCCCTCAGACTTATAGCCCACATCAACTAAAACATCTCCTTTAGTAATCCGTACTACAGTTCCTTCCACCACTTCACCCTCTTCAAAGTTCTTGAGGGTTTCGGCGTAGAGCTGTTCCATCTGGTCAAAATCAAGATCTTCATCAAGCACAGACAGACTAGACTCATCATTTGCCTGCGGAGGGGAAATATCCACCACCACCGGCTCTTGCAAGGGGTTAGGTTGTCCAGTTAACTCGGTTTGCTCCATTGCTTAAACTTCCTCCTTTTTTCTGGAGTTTCCCCATTGAGATGGAAAAACTCCAATCGTCAATCTTCAATTATAAAGGGTTAGGCCACCAGCCTCTTTAACTCTTCCACTACCTCAGCAATAATCCAATCAGGGGTAGAGGCCCCGGCAGAAACACCAACCTCCTTTTTGTCTTTTAACCAGGCCGGCTTGATTTCCTCCGCAGTTTCCAGCAGGTGGCTTGGGGTCACCGTATCCTCGCATATTTTGGCCAGGCGAGTGGTATTAGCACTGTTACGCCCACCTACAATTAACATCAAATCCGCTTGGCGGGCTAAATCCAGGGTGGCCTTCTGACGCACTATGGTAGCACCGCAAATAGTGTTGAATATTTTTAGCTCGTTTACGGATTCGAGGAGCTCATCTACAATTCGTATAAAATTCTTCAAAGTCTGAGTGGTTTGAGCAATTACTCCCACCTTGACTTTCAGGTGCAGCTTTTTAACATCCTCAGGGTTGACAACTACCAGAATATTCCCTCCGGAGTGTCCCTCAATCCCCTGGACTTCCGGATGCTTGCGGTCACCCACAAATACAATCTGATAGCCCTCTTTTTTTAGCAAGGCCGCATAACTCTGGGCCTTTTTCACAAAGGGACAGGTAGCATCAACTATGGTTAATCCCTTGGACTTAGCCTCCGTTAAAATCCGGGGGTGAAGCCCATGAGAACGCACTATTAAGGTGCCTTCCTTGACTTTTTTGAGGCTATTAATAACCTCAACCCCGGCGTCTTTTAATTTCCGCACTACTTGAGGATTGTGAATCAGCGGTCCCAGAGTAAACACCCGCCCCCGACAAGAGGCAGCGGTTTCAAAGGCCAACTTGGTAGCCCGCTGTACCCCAAAACAAAAGCCAGCCTTTTCAATCACTCTGACGCGCAATCCAACCTCCTAAAGCAAAATACTCTATCACGTTTACCAATAAAGTGCAAGCAAATTGTTCTACCCAAATCCACCACCTGGTCTGAGAACAAAGGCTGTTCAGAAAGGTTCAGGGCAAGGCGCCGAGCCGACTTGAGCGCAGGCGTAGCAAGGCTACGTTGAGCATCAAATCGGTGAAGGCAACGCAGCCTCTGGGCCTTTCTGGACAGCCGACTTCCAGAATTAGGTGGTGGATTTGGGGTCTACCCCCAAAATAGACATTGGTTTGAGCAGAACCCCCTTTTTGAACAGGAGTAGGGTCTGTTGTATCATTGCCTTACCTCGAAAACTTGCTTTTTTGAAGCAAACAGGATATTATATCATCCCGTTTAGGTGTTGCCAGGAGGGGTTACTTCTATTCAAGATACCCTCAATAGATGACGGCCAAGTAACTTCACAACCAGTTAAAGCGAGGAGCAGTTGAGTATGGCAAAAATTGAAGTTAAAAGGGTTCTGGCCCCGGGCTGCACCCTGTTCGAGGTCCAAGCCCCTTTTATCGCCAAAAAGGCCAAAGCGGGGCAATTTATCATCCTGCGGGTTGCCGAAGAGGGAGAGCGTATCCCTTTGACTATTGCTGATTCCGACCCCCAGACGGGGCTAATCACCATTATCTTCCAGGAAGTGGGCGAAACCAGCGCCAAGCTGGCAAGACTCAATGAAGGGGATGACATTCCGGATTTCGTCGGCCCCCTGGGGCAACCCACCCATATAGAGAACTTCGGCAGCGTGGTCTGTATTGGCGGGGGCATCGGAGCCGCTCCGGTTCTGCCCATTATCAAGGCTTTCAAGGCGGTCGGCAACGAGGTAATTACCATCCTGGGAGCACGCAACAAAGAAATGCTCATTTTAGAAGATGAACTGAAAGCAGCCGGCAGTGAACTTATTGTTTGTACCGATGACGGCTCTTACGGTCGCGAGTGTTTGGTTACCGAGCCTTTGTGGGAAATGATTGAGAAAGGCAAAAAAATCGGCCTGGTGGTAGCCATCGGCCCCTTGGTAATGATGCAGGCGGTTTGCCATGTAACTAAAGACCACAACTTGCCGACTTATGTAAGCCTGAACCCGATTATGGTGGACGGAACCGGGATGTGCGGCGCCTGCCGGGTAACCGTGGACGGAACGACCAAGTTTGTCTGCGTTGACGGCCCGGAGTTTGACGGCCACCTGGTGGATTTTGCGGAATTAAAAATGCGCCAGCGTATTTATCTAAGCGAAGAAAAAATTGCCTACAACGATTACAAGCAAACCTGCGGGCGGTGTTGAGGTTTCTCCTGCATGTAGTGGAGGTGAGGAAATATGAAACAAGCAACGGTAAGACTTCCCCTGACCGAATACGAAGATATGCTGGAGTATATGGAAAGGCTGCGGGAAACGATAGAAGTTCTATCCAGCAAGGAAACGGTAAAGAAGTTAAATAGCGCCTTGAGCAGAATTGAAGCAGGGGAATTTTTGAGCAAGAACCCATGAAAACCAAGTAGTTGCCCCATTTATGGGGCAGACCTTTGATAAACCAGATAACACCCCGGGGGGAAAAGGAGGAAAGGAAATGAGTTTAAAGCAATTCAGAGGGCTAGGAGTTATTCTTTGCGCATTATTTTTGTTAACATCCTCACCGGCCCAGGCGGCGGATACAACCTGGACAGGGGGCAGCGGTGACTGGAATGTGCCGGGAAACTGGGATGCCGGTGTGCCGGGAGCGGGATACAATGCCTATCTGACCCACTCTGACGCCCTTGACAGAACAGTCTCTTACATCTCTCCCAGCCTCGTCCCTCTCGATACCTTGACAATTAATGTCACCGGAGGACTAGGAGGGACAATGACCCTCTCGCAGGGACAAGATTCCCTCTCGGCCAATTACGAATACATCGGGCTCCACGGCACGGGCGATTTCACCCAGAGCGGGGGGACGCACACGGTGGGCAGCTACCTCTTCCTGGGCATTAGCTCCGACGGCAGCGGCGGCTATAATTTAAGCGGCGGCAGCCTCTCGGGCAATTACGAATACATCGGCAACTCCGGCACGGGCGACTTCACCCAGAGCGGGGGGACGCATACGGTGGGCAACAGCCTCGCCCTGGGCCGTCACTTCGGCTCCAATGGAAGTTATGATTTAAGCAACGGCGACCTCATGGTCGGCGGAGCTACATACATCGGCAAGTCCGGCACGGGGGCCTTCACCCAGACCGGGGGGACGCACACGGTGGGCGGCAACCTCTACCTGGGTGATGGCGGCAGCGGAACCTACGACTTAATTAACGGTGATCTAACGGTTGCTAGTAATGAATACATCGGCAATGGCGGCATGGCAACTTTTTTCCAAAGCGGGGGAACGCATGCAGTCCTTGGCAACGAAGTCATAACCGGCAATTACGCCCTGGCCGGGGGGGGTCATTCGGTTGCCGGTGCCGAAGCCATGGATGGCCTGTACGCCCAGGACGGGGGGAATCATGTGGTTGGCGGTACCGAAACCATCTCAGGCATTTACGACCTGTCCGGGGGAACTTATTCGGTTACCGGCACTATTACCAATATCGGCACCCTCAATTACTCCGGAGGAGATCTCACTGCGGACATCACTAACGCCGGCGGCTTCAACCTGAGCGGAAGCGGCACGCGCACGGTTACTGGGGATGTAACCAACGACGCCGGCGCTACCATCAAAGTCACCAATACCACCGCTGTTTTTACCGGCACTTTTACCAACAATGGAGCTTACATCAGCGATCCCTCCGACAACTATTTTGCCGACTTAGCAATCGGCGCGGACGGCTATCTGGCAGGCGGGGCCGGGGATACTTTTCATATAAGCGGTGACCTTACCAGTTCCAGCGCCCAGGCCGCCCTCTGGGATACGGCGGGGGCCTCGCTGTTGTTCACCGGATCCAGTGTACATGACTTTAGCCTGACTGGTTTGGAGATGGGAGCATCCCCAGATGGGTATGTGGATAATTTTGCTTGGGGAAGTATTTTTATGGACAGTCTTTCCGGCCTTAACCTCCTGGGAACTCCAGGCCTCAACGCCCTCTATGTGGGAGCTTTCCAACTGGAAGACGAGTTGCTTCAAATCGCCTCCATCACAGGCAATGGCCTGAACATCTACTACAAACCCTGGTTAGCGGAAAACGCCTATTTACTCAGCAGCACCTATGCTCTAGCCGGGGGCGGAGAACTTGCTCCCGTTCCTGAGCCGGCCAGCCTGTTCCTTTTAGGGAGTGGATTATTTGGTTTGCTGGGATTTAAGAGGAAGTCCGGGCAGGAAACAGCTTAAGGGCACCTTGCAAAATGGCCTTTTCGCCCAATATCTGCGTTATGCTCAAAATTTAATCCTCGGAATATCAAACATATGCCTGCGGTTAAATTTTTCGCATGCCTTGATCTTGAACGAAAATGCTTATTTTTCAAGGTACCCTTAAATCAATATGTTAGTAAAGAGAAAGGAAGAAAATGAGCCAAGAGACGCCTAAAAAACCACACCCCTCTAAGCTGCCGCGCAGTGATATGCCGCGTCAGGACCCCAAGGTCAGAGCACATAACTTTGACGAGGTAGCTTTGGGTTATAGTAAGGAACTGGCTCTCCAAGAGGCCAGTCGCTGCATTGAGTGCAAGAAAAAGCCCTGTGTGGCCGGCTGCCCGGTTGAAGTTGACATTCCCGGTTTTATCGGCTTGATTAAACGGGAGGATTTTCTGGGCGCAATCCACAAGATTAAGGAAACTAACAGCTTACCTGCGGTCTGCGGCCGGGTTTGCCCCCAGGAAGACCAGTGTGAAAAGCTCTGTACCCTGGGAATTAAGGGGGAACCGGTGGCTGTCGGGCGACTGGAGCGCTTTGTGGCTGATTATGAACTAACTCAGGGAAAAGTCAATCTGCCAGAGCGTAAACCATCTACCGGGAAGAAGGTGGCTGTGGTCGGCTCCGGGCCTTCCGGCCTGACCGTGGCCGGGGATTTGGCTAAGCTGGGGCATGAGGTAACAATCTTTGAAGCCCTGCATAAGGCCGGGGGAGTGTTGGTCTATGGGATTCCCGAATTTCGCCTGCCGAAAAACATGGTGCAAAACGAAGTAAACTATGTAACCGGCCTGGGGGTGGAGCTTAAATGCAACTTCGTAATCGGCAAAACTATGACCGTGGATGAGCTGATGGAGGAAGCCGCTTACGATGCGATCTATCTGGGCAACGGCGCCGGTTTGCCCTATTTCATGAACATTCCCGGGGAAAACCTGAACGGGGTCTATTCGGCTAACGAGTTTCTCACCCGTTCAAACTTGATGAAGGCTTATCTTTTTCCCAAATATGATACCCCGATTAAATATGGAAAGCGCGTGGCGGTAATCGGCGGGGGGAACGTGGCCATGGATTCGGCGCGCACCGCCCTGCGCCTGGGGGCGGAAGAGGTCTATATCGTCTATCGCCGTTCCCATACCGAATTACCCGCTAGAGCGGAGGAAGTGGAAAACGCTGAGGAAGAAGGGGTTATTTTTAAGCTGCTTACCAACCCCACCGCCATTTTGGGCGATGAGAATAACTGGGTGCAGAAATTACGATGTCTGCAAATGAAACTGGGAGAGCCGGATGATTCAGGCCGGCGGCGCCCGATTCCCATTGAAGGCTCCGAGTTTGAAATCCCGGTGGATACGGTAGTGATTGCCATTGGACAGGGAGCCAATCCCCTGGTGGCCTCTACCACCACAAATTTAAAAACCAACAAGTGGGGTTATATCGTTACCGACGAGCGCACCGGCCAGACCAGCCGCCCAGGCGTCTTCGCCGGAGGGGACATCGTTACCGGAGCAGCTACGGTAATCCTGGCTATGGGAGCGGGCAGGGTGGCGGCTGCCAGCATTGACCGCTATTTGCGGGGTGAGCCGTTGGTGGCGGAAGAAGCAGGCGTCTAGGAAACAGCTTAGCCACAGTTATCTCCTCCCCCCTCGCGGGGGAGGATTAAGGTGGGGGGACAAACGTCGCTCAATCACCCCCACCCTAGCCCTCCCCCATCCAAGGGGGAGGGTAGAAGGCCGATTCTTCAGTGGTAGGTTGGGTTGAATAACATGAAACCCAACAAACAGCAAGCAATTTAACTTGTTGACTTTCGCAAGCTCAACCCAACCTACGAGCTGGCCATGGGCGCAGGCAAACTGGCGGCTACCAGCATCGACCGCTATTTGAAGGGCGAGCCGCTGGTGCAGGAAGAAGCCGGAGCGTAGTTTTTTTTGATGTCATTCCCGCGAAGGCGGGAATGACACAAGTGTGCCAGGGACGCAAGCTTTCGGTCTGTACTCATTTTGAAACATCAAAAGAAGACAACATGAACAAAAAATGGCTTGCAGCTTCAATAATTCTGGTCATAAGTTTACTCTTAATCTTGGCTGCCGTCTCAACTGATGATTACTTCGTGGGACACAAAGCTGCACAGGAGGGTAAATTTGAAGAAGCGCTTGCAGCTTTTGAGAGAGTTATCGCCAAAAATCCTGATTATGCCGATGGTTGGAGTAATAAAGGGGGTGCCCTTTATAGCTTAGGGCGGTATGAAGACGCGCTTACGGCTTGGAATAAAGCTATCGCCATAGAATCTGATTACGCCAACACTTGGGACAATAAAGGGCTTGCCCTTCGTAAGTTAGGGCGTTATAAAGAGGCAATTGCCGCTTATGATAAAGCTATTGCCATAGAACCTGATTATGCCGTAGCTTGGCACAATAAAGGGGTTACTCTTAGTGCCCTAGGGCGGTATGAAGAAGCGCTTGTAGCTTATGATAAAGCTATTGCCATAGAACCTGATTATGCCGTAACTTGGCACAATAAAGGGGTTACTCTTAGTGCCCTAGGGCGGTATGAAGAAGCGCTTGTAGCTTGTGATAAAGCTATTGCTATAAAACCTGATTATGCCAATGCTTGGAACAGTAAAGGGGCTGCCCTTGGTGGGTTAGGGCGTTATGAAGAGGAGATTGCAGCTTATGATGAAGCTATCGCCATAAAACCTGATTATGCCAATGCTTATTATAACTTAGCCTGTAGCTATTCACTTAAAAAAGACCGGGCCATGGCCTTAAAATACTTAAAAACCGCTACAGATAACGGTTTTAATAATCTTAAACTTATTGAAGAAAGCCCGGCTCTGGATTTCATTAGAAATACGCCGGAATACGGGCGGATAATTGATAGAAAGAAGTGGGGTTACCACCCAAGTGGCCTCCCGGATAGCATCCCAAATTTTCCCGAACAATACGGGAATGATAATTAGAAAACGCTAATTTCTTGAAGTTACAACCGGTTGGACAAATACCATTGATACGTTTTTGTAAAACAAAGTAATGCCAATTTGCGTTGAAAGATAGAATAATCTGCCCTACATACTATATGGAGAATAATTATTAATATGCAGATACGTGAAATAAAAATCGGCAACATAACCATCGGCGGCAATAATCCCTTTGTACTGATGGCAGGACCGTGCGTATTGGAAAATGAAGAGCTGGCGCTGCAAATCGCCGGACAATTAAAGGAACTCTGCCAAAAACTGGACATACCGTTAATCTTCAAGGCTTCTTATGACAAGGCCAACCGCACCTCAGGCGATTCCTACCGCGGGCCTGGCCTGGAAAAGGGTTTGGAAATCCTGGCCAGGGTTAAGCAGGCCACCGGCCTGCCGGTGCTATCCGATGTTCACGAGGTTGGGCAGGTGAAAGCGGCGGCCCGGGTGCTGGATGTGCTGCAAATCCCGGCCCTGCTCTGCCGCCAGACGGATTTGATTGTTGCCGCCGCCGAAACCGGCAGGGTCTTGCACCTGAAAAAGGGGCAATTCATGGCCCCTCAGGACATGGCTTATGCCCTGGAAAAAGCGGCCGGCACTGGTAATCAAAACTTACTGCTGGGAGAGCGGGGCAGTTGCTTTGGCTATAACAACTTGGTGGTGGACATGCGCTCGCTGCCCATCATGCGCCAGTTGGGTTACCCGGTGGTCTTTGACGCCACCCACAGCGTGCAGTTGCCAAGTGCGGCCAAAGGGGTGTCAGGGGGCGAACGCCAATGGGTGTCCTATCTGTCCCGCGCTGCGGTAGCTACCGGGGTGGACGCCCTCTTCTGGGAGGTGCATCCCCAGCCGGAGCAAGCACGCTGTGACGGCCCCAATTCCCTGCCCCTGGCGCAAATAGTCCCGCTTTTGTCCCAGTTAAAGCAGATTGACCAGTTGGTTAAAAAAGATAGTTCCCTCTCCCCTTGGGGAGAGGGCTAGGGTGAGGGGGTCCCCGATGGGACGAAAAAACTCCCCCTCACCTCAATCCTCTCCCCCAAGGGGAGAGGAAGTTATAGCTGGGCAGCCGCAAGAGCTGCCCCTACATGTAGTCCTCCCTCCCTTCCAGCCTCAGTCCATGAAGAAAATAAAGGCCAAAAAAGAAGCGCTGAAAACCCCAGAGAAGGCTAAGATAGGCGCCGGCTCCATTTACCCGCTTATCCTGATTCTCCTGGTTGGAATTCTGTGCTATTCCAACACCCTGCACGGCCCCTTTGTCTTTGACGATGCTCAGAACATCGTGGAGCTTGAGGGAGTCCACCTGGACAGTTTTTCTGCCGGTGAGCTATCCAAGTTAGGGCAGGCCATAGTGGAGAAGGGCCGGCCGGTAGCCATGCTTTCCCTGGCTCTCAATTACTACCTTGGCAAGCTGGATACCTTTGGCTATCATCTGGTTAATCTTTGCATTCATCTGCTCACCGCGTTTCTGGTTTATCTCTTTCTGAAGCTTACCCTCGGCCTGCCCGGTTTGCAGGAGCGTTATGGAAAATATTCCGCTGAAATCGCCCTGCTCAGCGGCCTGCTTTTTGTGGCTCATCCCATTCAAATCCAGGCGGTAAGCTATATTGTCCAGCGCATGGCCTCGCTGGCGGCCCTGTTTTTCCTGTTGGCGCTTTACTGTTATGCTAGGGCGCGCCTGGCCGGGGGCAAGCTGCGGACAGCCTATTTTGCCGGCAGTGTTGTGGCCGGTCTGCTGGCCTTCGGCAGCAAGGAAAATAGCATAACCCTGCCCTTTTTTATCGCCCTCTACGAATACTACTTTTATCAGCGTTTAGAACTGGGCCAGGCCAAGAAAAGATGGCTTTATACAATCATCGGCCTGCTCCTGCTGGCAGGTTTACTTGCTGGAATTTATATCAACTTCGACCTTAGCCAATTGCTGGCAGGCTATAAGACACGCACTTTCACCCCCGGCCAGCGTATGCTTACCCAGTTGCGGGTAGTGGGTTTTTACCTGAGCCTGCTAATGTTGCCTCTACCCTCCCGGCTCAATCTGGATCATCACTTTCCTCTTTCCTACTCACTGCTCAACCCGCCCAGCACCCTGCTTTGTCTGGCCCTTGTCCTGGGCTTGATTGCCGGCAGTGTTTATCTGGCCAAAAAGCGCCCCCTGATTTCCTTTTTTATAATTTGGTTCTGGGCCAACCTGGTGCTGGAATCCTCCTTTCTGCCCCTGGAACTGGTCTTTGAACACCGCCTGTACTTGCCCTCAGTGGGCTTCTTTCTGCTGCTCAGTATCCTGCTGGTAAAAGGTATTGAAAACTTAAAAATCCAAGCCCAGCTAAAACAGCAACTCAAGCTGGTGCTCTTGCTGGCCCTGATTGTTCCCCTGAGTACCATGACTTACCAGCGAAACAAGGTCTGGCAGGATGCCCTGGCCCTATGGGAAGACGCCGTCGGCAAGTCCCCGGGCAAGGCCAGGTCAAACTATAACCTGGGGCATGTCTATGCGGACAGGGGGCGGCTGGCGGAAGCGGCCCAATACCGGCGCACCCTGGAAATAGAACCTTCTCATAAGGACGCCCACAACAATCTGGCCAACATCTACATCAGGCAGGGCAAGCCCGAACAGGCCATTGCTGAGCATCTTGAGGAAATAAAAAACAACCCCAACAATGACAAGGCCTACCATAACCTGGCCAATACTTATATGGATCAAGGCTTGCCGGAGAAAGCCCTTCAGGCCTATCAAAAGGCCATTCAAATTAACCCGAAATTCGCCGCCGCTTATTACGGGCTGGCGGGTTATTATGAAGAAAAAAACGACTACCCCCAGGCCATCGACAACTATCAAAAGGCCCTTGAGCTTGAGCCGAATTTTGCCGAGGCCATGTATAGCTTGGGAACGGTTTACCAAAAGCAGCAAGCCCATCCCCAGGCCATCCAGTTATACCAGCAGGCCATCCAGCTCAAACCCGGCCTGGTTGAGCCCTATCTTAAACTGGGGGCATTATACCTGAATCTTAAATACTACCAGCGTGCCCAAGCCATTTATGAAAAAGTCTTGCATATCCAGCCCAGGCTGGTTGAGGCCCACTACAACTTGGGAATAGTCTATACCTTCAAGGGGATTCCCCGGCTGGCCGAGCGGGAGTACCTGGCTGTCCTGAAATTAAAACCAGACCATGCTCTGGCGCACAAGGAATTGGGGATTATCTACCTTGAGGCGGGCAATCCTGACAAAACCGTTCTCCACTTTAAAAAAAGCCTGGTCCTGTCCCCCCGGCAACCCCAGGCCGACAGGATGCGTCAAGTGATTGAGGAGCAATAAAAACACCTCTCTCCCTGAGAAGCAGATACATCAACGGAAACTCCCCCTTGTAATATAGGCTCATATCTGCTAAATTAGGCCAGACTTTTTAACAGCAAAAATTTGTGGGCACCTTGTTACTAACTTAGGCGTTGCCATCTCCTTGATAAAGCAAGACCAGATTCGCAATTTTTCTATTATTGCCCATATTGACCACGGCAAATCCACTCTAGCGGACAGGATGCTGGAATATACCGGCACCATCCCCGCCCGCCAGATGCAGGCCCAGGTGCTGGACGGGATGGAACTGGAGCGGGAACGGGGGATTACCATCAAGGCCACTGCGGTGCGCCTTCATTATAAGGCTGACGACGGCCAGACCTATGAGATGAACCTGATCGACACCCCCGGGCATGTGGACTTTACTTACGAGGTCTCCCGCGCCCTGGCAGCCTGCGAGGGGGTTCTGCTTTTGGTTGATGCTACCCAGGGGGTGCAGGCCCAGACCCTGGCCAATTTTTACCTGGCCCTGGAAAGTGACTTGACCATTATCCCGGTAATCAATAAAATAGATTTGCCCAACGCCGAAGTGGAGCGGGTCAAAGGACAACTGGAACAGGTTTTGGATCTACCCCCTGGGGAGGCCATTCTGACCAGCGCCAAAAACGGTTTGGGCACCCGGGAGGTGCTGGAGGCTATTGTGCGGCGCATTTCTCCCCCCCAAGGCCAGCCGCCAGCCCCCTTGAAGGCGCTGATTTTTGACTCCAGCTATGATGTTTATCGGGGGGTGGTCATCTATTTGCGGGTTTTGGACGGACAGGTTGCCCCCGGAATGAAGATTAAAACCATGGCCTCGGGGGAGTGCCACCAGGTCAGTGAAGTAGGGATTTTTACCCCCCGCATGCAAGCTGCGGACTGTTTGTCCGCAGGCGAGGTGGGTTATGTCGTGGCCGGAATCAAGGATGTACGCGACAGCCATGTAGGGGACACCATTACCGAGGCCGACAAGCCTACCCAAACTCCTTTTGCCGGCTACCAAAGGGTTAAGCCCATGGTCTTCTCCGGGCTTTACCCGATTAATACTGGTGATTACGAGGCCCTGCGGGAGGCCCTGGAAAAACTCAAACTGAACGATGCCTCTTTTGTCTATGAGCCGGAGACCTCGGCTGCTTTGGGATTTGGCTTCCGCTGCGGTTTTCTGGGTTTGTTGCATCTGGAGATTATCCAGGAGCGGCTGGAGCGGGAATTTGACCTGAGCCTGCTCACCACCGCCCCTACCGTAGGCTATAAAGTGAACCTGGTGAATGGAGAGGTCTGCCGGATACATACCCCGACCGCCTTTCCCGACCGCCAGCAGATTGCCAAAATTGAGGAGCCGCTGGTGCTGGCGAGTATCATTGTCCCGGCCGAGTACTTGGGCGGGGTAATCCGCTTGTTGCAGGAAAAACGCGGGGTGCAAAAGGAATTCCGTTACCTGGATCAAAAAACGGTTCTGACAAGTTACAATCTCCCCCTAAATGAGATGGTGCTCGATTTTTACGACCGCTTAAAATCCGTCTCCCGCGGCTATGCCTCCTTTGATTATGAGCCGATTGGTTACCAGGAGGCGGAGATTGTTAAACTGGAGTTGCTGATCAACGGGCAGCCGGTGGACGCCCTGTCCTGTCTGGTGCACAAGGATAAGGCCTATTATCAGGGGCGAAACCTGGTGGAGCGTTTGCGCAAGCTCATCCCGCGCCAGTTGTTTGAGGTGATCATTCAGTGTGCAATCGGCACTAAGGTCATCGCCCGGGATAGGGTCAAGCCCCTGGGCAAGAACGTAACCGCTAAATGCTATGGGGGCGACATTACCCGCAAGCGCAAACTCTTGGAAAAGCAAAAGGAGGGCAAAAAGCGCATGAAACAAGTGGGCAAGATCAGCATTCCCCAGGACGCCTTTATGTCAATGGTAAAAAGAGATGCCTGCTGAGAACGAAGTCAAGCCGCAGCAAGCGGTCAAGCCGAAATCAGTTGCCCGCGAATATGCAGAAGCCTTTGTAATTGCTGTTGTTCTGGCCTTGTTCATTCGCACCTTTGTGGTGCAGGCTTTTAAAATACCTTCCGGCTCTATGCTGGGTACCCTGCAAATCGGCGATCATATTCTGGTCAACAAGTTTATATATTGCTTTAGCGATCCAGAGCGGGGGGACATTATTGTCTTTAAGTATCCTGAGAATCCGGAGCGCGATTTTATTAAACGGGTAATCGGTTTGCCGGGAGAAAGCATTGAAATTAAGAATCAGGTGGTTTATATTAACGGTAAACCCCTGGAGGAATCTTACATTTGTCACACGCAGAAAGTGGCGGAGGGGGCTTACAGTACCCCGCGGGATAATTTCGGGCCCCTCAAAATTTCCCCACATAAGTATTTTATGATGGGTGATAACCGCGACAGCAGCATGGACAGCCGCTACTGGGGAATGCTCAAGGAAGATATGATTAGAGGCAAAGCCTTTGTTACCTATTGGTCTATAAAACCGGTTGTCAACGCCGATCGTCTGTCGCTGGTAAAACGCACTATCAACTACCTGGCTACTCTTACGGATCGCATCCGCTGGGGGCGGATCGGTAAGCTTATTCACTAACGGGAGGAAGAATGATGCCAACCCCACCCATTGTTTTCAAAACCACTGTCGGAATAAAGCAGGACCCGGAGGCGCTCAACCGCTTGATTGGGCAAGAGGTAATGACAGGCTTAAAAGCTGTCTGGAGTAAAGAGGGGTTGGTTCTTAACGACCCCAGTCTTTGCATGGTGGGGATGATTCGCCACCTGCTGAATTATGCCCGGCGGGAAAACTGCGGCAAGTGCACCCCCTGTCGCGAGGGAACGCGCCAAATGTATCAAATCCTGTCTTTGGTGGAATCCGGAGGCGCCAAACCGCAGGATATGCTGAACCTGCGGGCGCTGGCTA
>QIFF01000106.1 GCA_003230635.1 bacterium
GCGTTTGCAATATGCCTGGGATTGTCGCCCGCAGTTCCACCTTCGCCCTGGCCAACCTCAGCCTGCCCTATATCCTGGAAATAGCCAATCAGGGACTAGCAAAGGCCGTTTTGGCAGACAGCTCCTTAGCCGCCGGGGTAAATATTTATAAAAACAAGGTTACCTGCCCGGTGGTTGCCAAGGCCCTGCATTTGCCTTATCAGCCCCTCCTGCCTTTGATAAAGACAGCCTAAAAATCCAAAAATTAATTGCTTCCGGGAGCTTTTTTGGCTTGCAGATTTGTGCGTTTAATTGTAAAATACAACTTCTTAATTTGTTGGATAAAATTTGTTGGATAAAACAAGGGAGAGGGGATGACAGTCAGCGCTGATTTGGTTAAAAAACTGGAAGAGATTGCCCGCCAGTTAAGGATTGATGTACTTAAGGCCCTTAATACAGCAGGCTCAGGGCACACTGGCGGCTCACTGTCTGCAATAGACATTTTGAGCGCCCTCTATTTTTACAAGATGCGCCACAACCCGCAGCAGCCCGACTGGCCCGAGCGGGATAAATTTGTCCTTTCCAAGGGGCACGGCGCGCCGGCCTGGTATGCGGTGCTGGCGCAGGCGGGTTATTTCGACCACAGGGAATTGCAAAACCTGCGCAAGTTGGACAGCTTCTTGCAAGGACATCCTTATAGCCCCACTACACCAGGGGTGGAGGTCACCAGCGGCTCCCTGGGGCAAGGTCTATCCATAGCCAATGGTCTGGCTTTAGCCTCCCGCATGGACAACAAATCGTCCAAGATATATGCCCTGCTGGGTGACGGTGAGGTTCAGGAAGGGCAAATCTGGGAGGCGGCCATGAGCGCCGCACATTATCGTCTGGACAACCTCTGCGCAATAATTGATAACAACGGCTTGCAGATTGACGGCAAGGTGGCTGATATTATGGGGGTTGAACCTTTGCCTGACAAATGGCAAGCCTTTGGCTGGCAGGTGCTGCAAATAGACGGCCACAATTTCTACGAGATTACCTCCGCCCTGGATACCGCTGATAAGGTCAAGGGCAAACCCACTATGATTATTGCCCGTACGGTCAAGGGCAAAGGGGTTTCTTTTATGGAAAACCAGGTTAAATACCATGGGATTACTCCCACCGACCAGGAGTTGGAACAGGCCCTGAAAGAACTGGGAGAAAGAAATTAAAATGACAAATCCGCAGTTAACAAAATATAACCCTTCACCAAGCGAAGAAAAGTCTATCAGAGGGGCCTATGGAGAAACACTGGTCAAGCTGGGGGAGGAAGACGAACGGATCGTAGTGCTGGATGCGGATTTATCCTGCTCCACCAAGACTGCGCTTTTTGCCAAACGCTTCCCGGAACGCTTTTTTAACATGGGAGTGGCGGAACAGGATATGGTGGGTACCGCTGCCGGTTTGGCTATCGGGGGAAAAATCCCCTTTACCAGTACCTTTGCCATTTTTCAAACCGGCCGCGCCTGGGAGCAAATCCGCCAGGCAATTTGTTACCCCCGCCTGAATGTAAAGTTGGTGGCCTCTCATGCAGGAATTACCGTGGGCGAGGACGGGCCGAGTCACCACTGTATTGAGGACATTGCCTTAATGCGGGTGCTCCCTAATATGACTATAATCGTACCTGCGGATGCCAATGAGACCAAAAGGGCGGTGGCAGCGGCCGCTCGTTACCAAGGGCCGATTTATCTGCGTAGCGCACGCAGCAATTTCCCTCTGATTTTTGAGCAGGATCACCCCTTTAAAATCGGCAAGGCCCAGCAGCTCACCGCAGGCAGCGATGCCGCCATTATCGGCACAGGCTTGATGGTTTCCGTGGCCCTGGAAGCGGCCCGGGCCTTAGAACAACAGGGAATCAAGGTAAGCGTGGTTAACATGTCCACTATTAAACCCCTGGACAAAGAAATGGTGATTCAAGTTGCCAGGGCTTGCGGCGCCGTGGTTACCGTTGAGGAGCATTCCATTTTAGGGGGCCTGGGCAGCGCGGTAGCCGAAGTGTTGGGGGAAGAGCAGCCAGTCCCGTTGCTGCGGGTAGGAATTAAGGATTGCTTTACGGTATCGGCCAGCCCTGAGCAATTGTTGGAACGTTTTGGCCTGACCCCTTCCCATGTGGTAAAGGCGGTGCAGGAGGTAATTAAAAAGAAAAAGTGACGGTAAGGGGTGCAAAAGCTCTCATTTAATGGTAAAATTAAAAGAGAGGGCCTGATAGTGAAACAGTTGAACGGAATAATTTTAATTCAAAAAATGGCCAAACAGACCCGCTTGGGCAAAAAGGAGATTGTCGCCCTCGCTAGGATTTTAAAAACCGCTGATGTCCGTCTGCGTGAGATGATAGCCGCTATCCTGGGAAAGAGCAGGCGCCTGGAGGCGGTGGATTTACTCTGCCACATCGTAATTAAAGATACAGAACAGGGCGTGCGTACCAACGGGGCTATTTCCGTCTTGGATATTGCCCGCCGCTATAAAAACAATAAAAAAGCCATTCGTTATATTCTGAACAAGGCAATTCACCCCTTGCTCCTGTCCGGGGGGCGTTATTGCACCTCGTGCAACATTCTCGCCATGGGCTGGGTATTCATGGAGTTGATAGCGATTGGGGAGAAAATAGCTGTAATCACTAATGAGGACAAAGACAACATTATTAAGGCCATGGTTAAATACTACAAATCCACTCTCAACACGGAAGCCCGTAAGGCTATCCAGAGGCTTCTGATCCAACTGGGGGCAAAAACGGCTGCCGTCAACGGCAGATAATTTAGTAGTTGCCTGATTTATCAGGCAGTGGTTATCTAGTTTACTAACCAACGGCTGCCCAATGAATTGGGCAACTACAATTTGGGCAACTACAATATTGTGAGGAGATAAAAATGAGCAGGTTTAAAAAACGCAGTCTTCAGTTGATGGGGGCTATTACTTTCCTGTCGCTGCTTTTGCTGTTGGGAATCAGCATTGCCAGCCAGGAAACGGGAAAAGACGATTCCTATCGGCAGCTCAAAATTTTTACCGAGGTAGTTCGACTGGTGGAGAATAATTACGTGGAAGAAGTAGATACCAAAGACCTATACCAGGGAGCGATTCGCGGTATGCTGCAAAGCCTGGATTCCCACAGCGCCTTTATGCCGCAGGACATTTATAAGGAAATGCAGGTGGAAACCAGGGGCAGCTTCGGCGGCTTGGGGATAGAAATTACCATTCGCGATGAGAAGCTGACGGTAGTGTCCCCCATTGAGGGCACCCCTGCTTATAGATTGGGCATCAAGTCCGGGGATTGGATTATCAAGGTGGAGGATGAGTTTACCAAGGACATGACCCTGATGGATGCGGTCAAGGAGATGCGCGGCCCCAAGGGAACAGAGGTTACCATAACCATTGTGCGTGAGGGACTTGATAAGCCCAAGGATTTTACCATTGTGCGCGACATTATTCAGATAACGAATATTAGCTATAAAATGGCGGACGAGGAGGGCAAGATCGGCTATATCCGCCTGCGCCAGTTCCAGGAGCGCAGTGATAAAGATGTAGAGGATGCTTTAGAGGATTTGCACAAGCAAGGTATGCAGGGACTGGTCCTGGATTTGCGCAACAACCCCGGCGGGCTGCTGGATATGGCTACCGCGGTAGCGGATGAATTCCTGCCCAAGGGCCACTTGATTGTAGCCACCAAGGGGCGGTTGAGAAACCAAAACCGTGAATATTCCTCTCATTACGACCCGGAAATTACGGGTTATTCCCTGGTTGTGCTGGTGAATTCCGGCAGCGCCAGCGCAGCGGAAATCCTGGCCGGGGCTATCCAAGACTGGAACAGGGGACTGATTCTGGGAGAACAAACCTTTGGCAAGGGTTCGGTGCAAACGGTTATTCAACTGAATGACGGCTCCGGCTTGCGTCTTACCACCGCCAGGTATTACACCCCCAACGGCAGCAGCATTCATGCCAAAGGCATTACCCCGGATATTGTTGTCCTTGCAGCAGAGGTAGTTAAGAGCAAGGGACCCTCTCATCCCGTAATCCGGGAAAAAGACCTGCGCCAGATTCCTGACAAAAACGGGAAGCACGAGACTGAACCTCAGCTTGAAGAAGATGAACCCGTCACTGAGAAAGAACCAGACGAAACCAAAGAGGAAGAGGAAGAAGAGGAAGTTGTTGATATCCAGCTTGAACGCGCCATCCAGATTTTAAAAGCCAATAAAATCCTGGCCAAAGGACTAAACACCAACCCCACCCTGGTAGGAAAGAAGTAATCCTCAATGACGGCCTTACGCTGTGGCTAAGCGCAAATTCTCTCTTCGCGGCTGGCTGTTAGGTGCCTTTATCCTGGCTCTGGTACTGGTCGGCGGCAATATACTTCTCTATCGGTATTTGCTGGATCAGGCCGGGGGCCAGAAAAATCTTCTATCCCTCTTTTCCTTTCTAAAAACTACCCCGCTAACCCTTCCCTCACAACCAGCGGTTCCCAAGGAAACAGGGCAGTGGCGAGTAGCGATTATAATTGATGATCTAGGTTATAAGCAATGGATAGCCCACGAATTGGCTGCGATTAGCCCGCAGCTTACCCTTTCTGTCTTCCCCCACCTGCCCTATTCCAAGAGCATTGCCCGGCAAGCGGCCCAGAACGGGCAAGAGGTTTTGCTTCACCTGCCGATGGAACCGGAGGATGCCGGCAAACTTTCCCCACCTCAGCCGGGGATGCTCCTCTTGCGAATGTCCCCCTCCCAGATGCGGCGCCAATTACGGCGGCAGCTGCAAGAGCTGCCCTCAGTGGTGGGGGTGAACAATCACATGGGATCGCTCTTTACCGCTGACAAGGCGGCTATGGAACTAATTTTAGGGGAGTTGCGATGGCATAAGCTCTTTTTTCTGGACAGCTTCACCAGCGGCAAAAGCATAGCCTATACCACTGCCAGGGGATTAGGAATGCCCGCCCTGCGCCGGGATATTTTTCTGGATAACCAGCTTGAAAGGAAATATATTCTCCAGCAATTGGGAGAATTGGCCAAGCTGGCTAAGCGCCAGGGGCAAGCAATTGGCATCGGTCATCCCCATGCGCTTACCCTGCAAGTTTTGAGGGAATTTCTCCCCCAATTGCAGAAACAGGGGATTGAATTGGTAAGTGTTTCCCGGTTGCTGAAAATTCCCTCTCCCCAGTGGGGAGAGGGTCAGGGTGAGGGGGGATAAATGCTAGTCTTAGGCATAGAAAGCTCTTGCGATGAAACAGCGGCAGCAGTAGTGGCTGACGGGTGCAGGATTGTTTCCGACCTCGTCTCTTCCCAGATCAAAGACCATCAAAAATTCGGCGGGGTGGTGCCGGAGATTGCCTCCCGCAAGCACCTGGAAAACATCCTGCCCGTGCTTGCTCAAGCCCTTAAGCAAGCCGATTTAGAGCTAAAGCAGATAGACGCCATTGCCGTAACCTGCGGGCCGGGGTTGCTGGGGTCGTTACTGGT
>QIFF01000166.1 GCA_003230635.1 bacterium
ACCGCAGGCATATGTTTGATATTCCGAGGATTAAATTTTGAGCATAACGCAGATATTGGAAGAAAAGGCCATTTTTCAAGGTGCCCTAAAGGGGTAATACCATGCCATTAGTGAGGGTAAAAGATAAGTTTCAGGTTACTATTCCTACCCAGATTCGCAAGATAGTTCATTTGGAGGTAGGCGATATCTTGGAGATGGTGATTCGTGACAACGCCATCGTTTTTAAACCTAAAACAGTGGTAGATCGGGAGGGTGTGGACGCAGCTATTAAAGAGGGGCTTAAGGATTACCAAGAGGGACGAATGCACGGCCCCTTTAAAAGTGTCGCTGAGTTTGAAGCGACAGTGGAGAGATTTAAAAAAACGAAAAACGCATGAAGACCCACTTTACAGAAAGAGCGATGAATGATTTTGTCGCTTTGCCTGCGAAACTCCAAACCCTCACTAAAAAACAACTAAAATTCCTTCTTCAAGACCTCCGCTACCCATCACTCCGAGCTAAAAAGTATGATGAGAGCCAAGATATCTGGCAAGCCAGGATTAGCCGCGGCTGGAGGCTCTATTTCAAAATAGAAGGGGACACTTACATCATTTTGACTATCAAAAAACACCCCAAATGATATTGAACCAAAAAACTGGAGATGCCGATTCGGTATCTCCAAATGAGGTGATGAACTATGAACACCTTTAAAACCGGGCTGCTGATGGCAACCCTTACCGCACTTTTGGTTATAGCGGGGAGCGCCCTGGGGGGGCAGAGGGGGGCAATGTTTGCCTTCATTTTTGCCCTGCTTATGAATTTCGGCAGCTACTGGTATAGCGACAAGATAGTGCTTAAGATGTACCGGGGGCGGGAGATCAGCCGGGATGAGTTCCCAGAGGTTTTTGGTATGGTGGAACGCCTGACCCGGCAGGCCGGGCTGCCCATGCCCAAGCTCTATCTTACCCCCCAGCCGGAGCCCAATGCCTTTGCCACCGGCCGCGATCCCGAGCATGCGGCGATTGCGGTTACTGTGGGAATTACCCAATTACTGAGTCAAGAGGAGCTGGAGGGGGTGCTGAGCCATGAAATCGCCCACATCAAGAACCGCGACATCCTCATCAGCACCCTGGCCGCTACCATGGCCGGGGCGATTACCATGCTGGCCGGTATTGCCCGCTGGGGCATGCTTTTCGGCGGTTTTGGGGGCGACGATGATGACGGGGGAGGAATTTTAGGGGCAATCGTGATGATGATTGTAGCGCCCCTGGCGGCGATGTTGATTCAAATGGCCATTTCCCGCGCCCGCGAGTACAAGGCCGATCAGGCGGGGGCCGCCATTTGCGGCCGCCCGCAGGGATTGGCCAGCGCCCTGCAAAAGCTGGAGACTCACGCCCGCCGCCGCCCCATGGCCCAGGCCACCCCGGCTACCGCCCATATGTTTATTATCAACCCCCTGCGCGGGAAACGCATGGCCGCCCTTTTCAGCACCCATCCCCCCACCGAGGAGCGGGTTAAACGCCTGCGGGAATTGGCCGCTGGTTAGGGAGGTGAAGATCGTTCCCCCTCACCTCAGTCCTCTCCCCAGAGGGGAGAGGAGGTTAGCTCTGGAAGTAACCATCCATGGTTGTTGGCATCTGCATTATCCAACTCTACCTGCCGGAAAACCATTCCTTAAAGGGCAAGCGCCAAGCGCTCAACAGCATCAAGCAGCGGGTGCGCAACAAGTTTAAGCTAACCATTGCCGAGGTGGGAAATACCGAATTGTGGCAGCGGGCGACTTTGGCTGTGGCTTATGTTAATAAGGAGAAAAGGGAGGTGGAGGCGCTTTTTCCCAGGGTTGTCAGTTTTGTGGAGGACTTACAGCAGGCGGAAGTTCTGAATTATCACACCGAACTACTCAGCTATAACCTTGAAGATTAACCGCTGCTCCTAAAATGAGAGATGTTCAGTTTGGCTTGATATTTGTTAATTTGCCTGTGGCTTGCCAGGTATTAGTGAGGGCGCTTGCTTTGACAAAGTAGAAGGTTAAAGTGTCCTTAGAGGAAAAAGGTTCCGCTTTGCCCTCTGCTCCTGCATATATGTTTCCTGCGAAATCGACTGAATAAAAAAAGGTAAAATACTTGCTTTTGTTACCGGCTATTTTATCAATCCATTCGCCATCTAACGATTCGTTGTCACAGTATTGGGTGGGCCAGTGCCCGTTATGGGTTTGCTTGTATTCCTCTACGTAGCTAATGATTGCGGAAAGTGTTTTGGGTGCCTCTGTTGCTTTAGCGTTTGCCGCTGCCGCTTCAGTTTTTAGATTTTCCTCAAGGTACATAGAAACAGCACCTGTAGTTAAGACGGTCAAAAAACATACAGATACTATCGCAAATAATACCGCGAGGGTAAACTTTTTAGTGCTTTTTTTCCTTGAGGCAACCTGTCCCATACCTTTCCTCCTTAATTCTCACCCTTGCCAAAATGCTAAGCTATTTATTTACCTGAAGGAAGTCTGATCTGATACGACTAAAGATGATGACATCTTAAACAATCACGGCAGTTTTTACCCGAAGACTATATAATTATATTTTAGCTAATTTACTTCAAAAACGCAAGTTTATAATTATTTTTTGAGCAAGTTGCAGTGCTTAAAACGCCCAGTGAAAGCGGACAGCCCAAAAATCCACCGCCCCAATTTTCTTACTGTAGTAAAAGTTGTCAACATGTTGGTAGTCTAAGCTCAAGGCAGTGTTATATGGCAGGGCTAGCTTGTAGTATACTTCCAGCACCCTTTCGTCAGCGTAGTTGCCGGCTCCGATTCCGGGACGGTTAAAAAAACTTTCATAACCCTTCTCATGGGCCTTACGGTGGTTGCCGGTGAGCTTGCCGATTTCGTAGGCTACTCCCAGGACGTCCTCCCTCCGTCCCCAATTTTGCCCGGAAACATCAAAGCCGAACATAATGCTCTCGTCCATGTCCTGATAGTGGCGCACGTCGCGGTCGTCATCCTGGCGCCCGTATTTGGCAAAGAGGTTGAAGCCCAGGGGCAAGGACTGGTCAATGCTGAGGCCAAAACCGGCCTTGTCCAGGTCGTCACGATTGTCTTTGGTGTTGATGGTATTGCTATCCTTGCTGACCAGGTTGCCCGCCCCATCAAAGCGGGCGTACTCGCCGTAGTTTTTAAATACATAGATGCCATAGTCCCCCTCTATTTCTTCAGAGAACCCATGCTCAAAAACCAGTGCGCCGATCAAAGAGTATTTATCATCAAGGTTGTCCAGGTGCGCATCAGAAGACATTACCGCCCCGGAAAGAGTAATCCAGGAACTCTCCAGGGCTGCCCTGGCTCCATAAGTATACCCGTGACCATCCAGGCCCTGGACATAGTCAAAGGCTCCATTGTTGTTGATAGCCTGATTAATGAATTGGGTGGTCTGATCCGCCACCCGCTCACCCTCATCAAAGAAATCCGGCACCCCAAACTTGCCCAGGTCAAAAACCAACTTGTAGTCAGCGCTCAAAGGTAGGATATGCTCGTAATAAGCGCGGGCAATGTAAGGCTCCTTGTGGTGAGGGAAATACTCCATCACGTCATTATTCACCATTGCTCCACCCTGCAAGGGGGCGTCCACCCCGGCTCCATTGGCAAATTCCAGATTGAAGAGGAAGGAACCGTGATTAAATTCCTTCTTTACGAACAAATCGGCGGAAAAACTGCCACCCCCGTTCTTGTGGGCAAAGTCGGTATAATCCGGGCGGGCGGCGCCGTTTTCGTCCACCAAATCCCCGAGCTTTAAGTCCAAATCGCTGGTCTGATAAATTGCTGTCATTTGTCCGGTAATCGTTAAGCCTTTCCAGGAGTGCTTGTGTTTATGCCCCGCCGCCGCTTCCTCCAGCCTCTGGAGGCGGTTGTCAAGGGTCGTCCCTTCGTCAGCCCGGACGGGCAGAACAGTGTAGAGCAGGGCAGCCGCTGGAAGTGTAATTCCCAAGAGTTGTTTTAGAATGCGTTTTTTTCGTTTACTTTTCATGGCGGCTCCCTGTTTCTGGCTGCAATTGCGTTTAAGTTGCAATTAAAAATATAACCCCCTTATCCGGCAATGTCAAGAAAAAAATCGTTCCTCTTTGGTAGTTAATTTAACCTTTGGGTTTTGGCATTTGTTATTTCCTTTTCCCTCTCCAAACATAATATGCCACCCCCTGCCGATGACGAATCCGCAGCCGCCCCCAGCCAACAGCAAGAGAGCGTTCCAAACGTCCCCCATGGATTCGGTATCGATAAAGGGACTGCGGGCCGCTTTTCCCGCTTCTTCGGCCAATTTTTCATTAACCGCCTCGTCCATTCCCAGCATTCCCCCGCTTTCTTCCGTGCTGGGGGCAACTTGGGCTTGGATCAACTTAGGTTGGGCCAGAGCCAATCCCGCAACCAGAAGCAGAACAACTACCGTGCCAGCGCCGACAGTTGCTCGCGAGTGAGTTACCCCCAGGGCTTGCAACACTTCAGGCCGCTGGCGGTAGACATAGTGCAGAACCAGGCCGGTCAACGCCATTTCCATAAGGGCAATCGGCGCCTGGGTGGGAAGATAAGCCAGGTAGATAACCGAAAGATAGCCGTTAAGGCTGTACTGGGCACTGGGCCCGTTAGCCAAGGTAGTTCCCAATATCAGGCCCGACCCGACGTAAACCATAATGTCACCCAGCAAGCCGCCCAGACATCCCGCCGCCCAGAGGGGCAGTCCGAGTTTGCGCCCCAGCTTGAAGGCCCCCCAGCCGAAGAGACAGCCAAAAAGCCCCAAGGCGACTACGTTGGCTCCCCAAGTGGAAAATCCCCCGTGAGCAAAGAAGGCCGCCTGTAATAACAAACTGATTCCGGTCAGCGCAATCCCAATGGACGGCCCCAAGAGGATGGCAATTAAAGGTGAGCCACAGGGGTGAGAGCAAGTGCCGGTAAAAGCGGGAATGGGAATCAGGGATAAAAAGAAAATGAAAGCCCCACCCATTCCTAAAAAGGGTTTGTTCTCAGGGTGGCGAGCAGTAAACTTTTTCATTCGCCTTGCTCCCCAGCCAAGCAGGCCCATCCCAGCTAAAGTGTAGCCAAGGGCAGGCGCCCCGGTAATGATTCCCTCTGTAATATGCATTCTGTTTCCCTCCCTAAAAAAAGTAAAAAAAAAGCCCCATCCTTCATTGTGAAGGATGGGGCGCCCTGATTTCTCCGCCATCTTATATTCTTGGCTACAGCCTTGCCACGATTTGCAGCCTCTACGATTCAGGCAGGTCTTCTGGCTTACGGATCGTCCTACTAACTCCAGCCTTCCCAGCCTTAAATAGCCAGTGACACAGTATGGAGTTTTCGTCCCCGCTTACAGCGACGGGCTCGCGGCCGATTTGCACGGCCTTCCCTATTCTCCCCAATCGGAGCACCCGAATCTATATTGGCAACCTATCAGAAAAAAGC
>QIFF01000074.1 GCA_003230635.1 bacterium
CTTGATGTCCATTGAGTTGATTATGAATGCGGTTAACATCAACCTGGTGGCCTTTTCCCGTTACTTACCCTCCTTGAGCGGTCAGATTTTTACCATCTTCACCATTACCATCGCCGCGGCCGAGGCCGGTCTGGGGCTGGCTTTGATTGTGGCGGTCTATCGCAACGCCATGACAGTTAATGTAGATGAAATCAACGTGATGAAGTGGTAATATACAAAAAATAAGGAAATATGTCTCCCTTTAGTTACCAACAACAAATGGGTTTTCCCATTTTAAGCGTGATTGTCTTTCTGCCTTTGGCGGCGGCGATGGTAATGATGATTTTCATCCCCCGCCATAAGGAAGAACTGATTCGCCGCTATACTTTTGTCGTGATGCTCCTGGATTTATTCCTGGTACTTTGGCTGTTTCCTGCCTTTAATAACACCACGTCTGCAATACAGTTTGTGGAGAAGACCCCCTGGATAAAAACCCTGGGGGTTAATTACCACCTGGGGATTGACGGGATCAGCCTGCTCATGCTTTTTCTTACCACCCTGCTGGGGGCCATAGCAGTACTCTCCACCTGGAAAGCAATTACTTTACGGGTGAAAGACTTTATGGTCTGCATGCTGCTGCTCCAGTTGGGGGTGCTGGGGGTATTTGCTTCTCAGGACTTGTTTCTCTTTTATGTGTTTTGGGAAATTATGCTCATCCCCATGTATTTTGTGATTGGCGTTTGGGGCGGGGAACGCAGGCTGTATGCCGCCACCAAATTCTTTATTTTTACCCTGGCCGGCAGCCTGGTTATGATTCTGGGGGTGCTGGCGATTTATTTTAATTACCACAATTACGCAGTCGCCAACCAGATCAGCCCTGTTTACAGCTTCAGTTTCCTGGACTTATATAAGGCTCCGATCCCCTCCCAGCAGCAGTTATGGATATTTGCCGCTCTGTTTCTCGGCTTTGCCGTTAAAATCCCGGTTGTTCCCTTGCACACCTGGCTGCCCGACGCCCATACCGAAGCGCCCACCGCGGGCAGCGTGGTTCTGGCGGGCACCCTGCTGAAACTGGGGGTCTACGGCTTCATCCGGGTAGCGATTCCCATTTTGCCTTACGCCAGTCGCCAGGCAATTCCCATTATAATGGTTCTGTCTATTATTGGGGTTATTTATGGGGCCAAGGTAGCTATGGCTCAGGTAGACATGAAAAAACTGATTGCCTATTCCAGCGTCAGCCACCTGGGCTTTGTCACTATGGGGATTTTTCTCTTCAACCAGCAGGGAATGGAGGGCGGAGTGCTCCAGATGCTCAACCACGGCCTGACCACCGGGGCGCTCTTTTTAATCGTGGGCCTGCTCTACGAGCGGCGCCATACCCGCATGATTGCCGACTTCGGCGGCTTGTCAAAGCAACTGCCGGTCTTTGCCGTCTTTTACGCCATCGCCACCTTTGCCTCCATCGGCCTGCCGGGTTTAAACGGTTTCGTAGGGGAAATCCTGATCTTAATCGGAGCCTTTCAAGTCAACAAGCTCTATGCCGCCTGTTTGGTGGTAGGTATTGTCCTGGGGGCGGCTTATATGCTCTGGCTCTACCAGCGGGTGATGCTCGGCCCCCTGGACAAACCGGAAAACCAGAATTTGCCTGATTTGAGCAAGCGCGAGGTGGCGACCCTGGTGCCCCTAGTTATTCTGATGTTCTGGATAGGGCTTTACCCCTCGCCATTTTTAAAAATCATGCGCCCCTCGGTGCAGAACATAATTGCCAATTACCAGGCCAACCAGCCGGCTACTCAGCCGATAGCTGAGGCCGAAAGCAAAGAAACGCCGCCGGAAGAAAAATCCTTCTGGGGCAGTTTGTTGCCGTAATAAGCCAATTTTTTGACAGGATTATCGGAAGAAGAAGGAAGAAAAATCATGAGAAAAGCTACGGTCTTATGTTTACTTGTCTTAGTTTCAATATGTGTCTATCCCAATATCTCTTTTGCTTTACTGAGTCCCCCTTACGATACCGCACCTAGTGACACTGATCAATTGGGGAACTCCGCCAGGGCTAATGGGCCTGGGTTTCTGGTAGACCCGGGAGCAGGGTACTACAACCTGATATACTATATAGGCACTAATACTATTCCAGGGTCCCTGATATTGGACTTCGCAATGCCCTTCACAGATGCAAGTGGTCATGATTTTGCTATTAAAACTGGTGACTATTGGGGTACCTTCGCGAATGATGCCTTATTTGAATTTTACATGGGTGCCTCTCTAGTAGATTCTTTCTCTACAAGCTTGTCCGCAAGTCAATTGTTTGAGTTTGAGTTCCCCGGAAGTGGTCTTATAGCAAACCAGATTGTCATTACGAATATTACCCCTGATCCACCTGGCATAAACAATGATGGAACCATGTCATTTATTGATGCTGGGGTTGCACATACTGTACCAGAACCAGCTACAATGTTTTTAATCACCACTGGTTTAATAGGAATGTTTGGGCTAAAAAGGAAGGAAAGCTGATGTCCAAAAAGGGTACGTTGCCCTTTATGTTTTCGGCTTGAGACAAACCGAAAAATCAAAATTTTTGACATTTGGATTTATTTCTCTGTGTTCTCTGTGGTAAAAAAATATGATTGAATCTATTCCTTATCAACAACAATTTGCGGTTCCCATTCTGAGTTGGATTGTCTTTTTGCCTCTGTTGGGGGCGTTGACGCTTCTTTTTTTCAAGCGCGAGTGGAAGGCAGCGACCCGCTGGTTTGCTTTTGCGGTGGCCGTGCTGGATTTTCTGCTTTCCCTGATAATGTTGGCGGCCTTTCGCCCGGGCACTGCGGCCATGCAGTTTGTGGAAAAGTCCCCCTGGATTGAGTCCATCGGGGTTAGTTTTCACCTGGGGGTGGACGGAATCAGCCTATGGCTGGTGTTGCTGACCACCCTGCTGGGAGCGGTTGCCATTCTCTCTACCTGGAAGTGTATTGAGGATCGGGTTAAGGAATTCATGTTTTGCATGCTGATCCTCCAGATGGGAATTCTGGGGGTCTTTATGTCCCTGGATATATTTTTGTTCTATCTATTCTGGGAAATCATGCTGGTGCCGATGTATTTCCTGATCGGGGTCTGGGGCGGGGAAAACCGCCTCTATGCCAGTATTAAGTTCTTTTTATATACCCTGATTGGCAGTCTGGTGATGATTTTGGGCTTTCTGCTGGTGTATTTTAATTACCACGAATTTGCCTTGGCCAACAATCTTACTCCGCTTTATAGTTTTAACTTGCTGGATTGGTACAAGGTACCCCTGGTGCCTGACAAGCAGATTTGGGTATTCTGGGCACTTTTTGTCGGTTTTGCCATCAAGGTGCCCCTGGTGCCCTTTCACACCTGGCTGCCCGACGCCCATACCGAAGCCCCCACTGCGGGCAGCGTGATTTTGGCCGGGCTGCTGCTGAAAATGGGGACTTACGGTTTTGTGCGCTGCTCTATTCCCTTGCTGCCCCAGGCTTCCCGGCAGTTTATGCCCGTTATAATTGCCCTGGCCCTGATTGGGATTATTTACGGCGGGATTGTAGCCATGGCTCAGGAAGACATGAAAAAGCTGGTGGCCTATTCCAGTGTGGCCCACCTGGGCTTTGTCATTCTGGGATTATTTACCTTGAACAGCGAGGGCCTGCAGGGGGGAGTCTTGCAGATGATTAATCACGGGTTGACCACCGGGGCCTTATTCCTGTTGGTGGGTATGATTTACGAGCGCCGCCACACCCGTCTGATCACGGAGTTCGGCGGCTTATCCAAGCAATTGCCGGCCTTTGCCTTCTTTTATACCGTAGCTACTTTGGCCTCTATAGGTTTCCCCGGCCTGAACGGTTTTGTGGGAGAGGTGTTTATCCTCAGCGGCGCTTTCAAGGTGAGTGGGGTTTATGCCGCTGTGGCTATAGCCGGGGTTCTGGTGGGGATTTTTTACGCCCTCTGGCTCTATCAGCGGATTATGTTGGGGGAAGTCACCAACCCCGCCAACCGCGAGTTGACCGACCTTACCTTTCGCGAGAAGGCGACCCTGGTACCGCTTATGCTGGTTATGCTCTGGATTGGGATCTATCCCAAGCCGTTTTTGAGATTAATCGAGCCGTCGGTGCAAAACCTGCTTGAACATATCAATAAACCAGTGGCCACTGCCGCAGCACCCCCGCTGCAACAATTGGCCGGAAATTTAGGGACAGGGTTTGTCCCTGCTCGAAAACAGGAATAAAGACGTGGACCTAGTTGTTTCGGTAAATTTTGGTGCCATTCTCCCGGAGATAATCCTCACGGTCGCCGCAATGATTATCTTGATGGTGGAGGTGTTTTTGCCGCGCGATAAGGGGGAGGTTGGAGGGCTAATTAGTTTGCTGGCTTTGATTGCAGCAACAGTTGCCTGTTTCCCTTTGACCAGGCAATTAATCGTTTTTTCCGGGAGTTATATAATTGATTATTATAGCGCTTTCTTTAAAATTATCTTGTTTGCGATTGCCATCCTGACGATTGCAATTTCAATTAACTACTTAAGGTTACTAGATATTAACCAGGGGGAATTTTATGCCCTGCTGATTCTTTCCACCCTGGGGTTGGTGATTATGGTTTCCAGCCTGGACTTGATTAGTATGTACCTGGGCTTGGAGATGACCGCCCTGGCTTCCTGCGCCCTGGTAGGATTTATGGTAAAGGATAAGAAATCCAATGAGGCGGCACTCAAATATTTCATGCTGAGCATCTTTTCCTCGGGGATTCTTCTTTACGGCATCTCCTGGCTTTATGGAATTACCGGCAAGCTGGGTTTGCACGATATTGCCGCCTATTTGCACAATTATGCCCACCTGGATAATCCCGGCTTACAGTTAAGCTTGCTTTTGTTGATTGTGGGGTTTGGCTTCAAAATTGCTTATGTCCCCTTCCACATGTGGGTGCCGGATGTTTATGAGGGTGCCCCTACTTCTATTGCCGGTTTCTTATCTCTGGGGCCGAAGGTGGCCGGATTAGCGGTAGTCCTGCGCCTGTTCATGCGGGCACTGCAGCCGCTGACTCCGGTCTGGAGTCACATTTTCTGGCTGTTGGCGGCTTTGACTATGACGGTGGGGAATATAGTTGCCCTGCGCCAGGAGAACCTGAAGCGCATGTTGGGCTACTCGGGTATTGCCCATGTGGGCTATATGCTGATTGCGATAGCTGCGGTTGGCGGGGCGCCGAAATGGGGGAGCACGGCCGTCCTCTTATATTTGTTGCTCTATATATTCATAAACCTGGGGCCCTTTGGAGTAATTATCCTCCTTTGCAAAGAAGCGCGCATAGGGGATCATATTGAGGACTTCAACGGTTTGAACAAGCACTCCCCCTTAGCAGCCTTGGCAATGACTATTTTTATGTTTTCTCTGGCGGGAATTCCACCCAC
>QIFF01000061.1 GCA_003230635.1 bacterium
CCCGATGAGGTGGTGATAGAGGTGAACGGGGTGGGTTATGGTTTGTGTGTCTCCCTGACCACCTTTTATCGGCTGCCTGAAGTCGGGGAAAGGGTTTTGCTGCAGGTCTATACCCATGTGCGGGAGGATGCCTTACTGCTCTATGGCTTTCTTGACCGGGAGGAGAAGAGGGTTTTTAAACTCCTGCTGGAGGTGTCCAAGATTGGGCCGCGCCTGGCGCGCAACATCCTTTCCGGTCTTTCTGCCGCAGAGTTGGCTCAGGCTATAAGTACGGAGGACGTGGCCAAAATCAGCGCCATTCCCGGGGTAGGGCGCAAGACGGTGGAAAGAATGGTGATTGAGTTACGGGATAAAGTGGGGGCAATCAGCCCGGCGGATTTGTCCCTATCTAAACCCTCTATCCAACATGCCCAGGAGTCCGATGCGGTTTCGGCCCTGGTTAATCTGGGCTATAAAAAAGCTGCTGCTCAGAAAATGGTCAAAAGGGTGTTGGCGGAACAAGAAGATCTGCCCCTGGAGGCCCTGATCAAAGAGGTGTTGCAACAATTGTCATAAGGAGCAGCGTAGGGTGGGCTGTGCCCACCGCTCCCCCTCACCCCAACCCTCTCCCCAGTGGGGAGAGGGAGAAAAAAAGCACAAGGAGTATTTGGCATGCTGAGCGTTGAAGAAATCATGGAAATCTTGCCCCACCGGCCACCGTTTTTACTGGTTGACCGCATCCTGGAGATGGAACTGAACAAGCGCATTGTGGGGATTAAAAACGTTACCGTAAATGAACCCTTTTTTGCCGGCCACTTTCCGGGCAAACCGATTATGCCCGGGGTGCTGATTATTGAAACCATGGCCCAGGTGGCAGGGGTATTATATATTAAGTCTGTTATGGGAGAGAGGGGAGATAAGCTCCTCTACTTTATGGGAATGGATAAAGTCAAGTTCCGGCGCCAGGTGGTGCCCGGGGATCAATTACGCATAGAGGTGGATGTTCTTAACCGCCATAAACGGGGCTGGAAAGTGCGTGGAAAGGCTTTTGTCGAGGGCAAGCTGGCGGTGGAGGGCGAGTTGCTGGCCTTCGTGGGGGACAGATAAATGCAAATTCATCCTACGGCGATAGTTCATTCCAGTGTCGGCCTGGGGGAAGGGGTGGAAATCGGCCCCTATGCCATCGTTGAAGAGGATGTGCAAATAGGCGACGGCACTCATATCGGCAGCCATGCAGTGGTGGGCAGTTATACCACAATTGGTTGTAACTGCCGGATTTTCCCCCATGCGGTGATCGGCATGCCTCCCCAGGACTTGAAATTTAAGGGAGAAAAAACCACCCTTACCATCGGGGATAATACGATTATTCGCGAATTCGCTAGTCTCCACCGCGGCACCGTTGAAGGTGGCGGCGAGACAGTGGTGGGGGCCGATAATTTTATTATGGCTTATGTTCATCTGGCTCATGATTGCCATTTAGGCAAGCATGTAATTATAGCTAATGTAGCTAATTTAGCCGGACACATTACAGTAGAAGATTATGCGATTATTGGGGGTTTAACCGCCATACATCAGTTTGTGCGCATTGGGGCCTATGCCATAGTAGGCGGTGCTTCGGGGATTCCCAAGGATATAGTGCCCTATGCAATGGCTTCCGGCAACCGGGTACAAATCCAGGGACTGAACCTGATCGGACTGAAGCGGCATGGTTTTTCTGAGGAAGATATTAAGACCCTTAGGAGTGCTTATAAGTTGCTTTTTAAGTCCGATTTGAATACCAGCCAAGCCCTGGAGGCGATTGAAGAGCAGGGGATAAACGGCCCTGTTATAGACAGCTTAGTAAACTTTATTAAAAACTCCGAGCGGGGAATTTGTAAATAACACTTAACCACAGAGGGCACGGAGAAACATAAAAAAACAGTCATCGGTCAACAGTCGCAGGAGGTGATTAAGGCATGCCAAGAGTCATACCAAAAGGGGAAAGCCCGGTATTTTTAACAGACCCCAAGGGTAAAAAACTAGGGGTAGTCTTCTCTATGAAGGAATATAAGAGGTTTATGGAAATCCTGGAGGATGCCCATGATATAGCCCTGGCTGATAAAAGGATAAAAGAACCCGCCATAGACCAGGAGGAGTTGGATAAGGAACTAAAGAGACATGGCATCCTATAAGATTACTTACGCCAAAAGTTTCCTAAGAGATTTGCTGGAAAACTTTTCCAAGCAAGAGGCCAAGATAATCCGCAAGGCTGCCCTGAGCTTAGCCAAGAAACCTCATCCAGCCAACTCCAAGTTAATCCACCAAGCCAAGCTATATTACCGCTTAAAGTTCAAAGAACCAAATGTAAGAATTATTTACCATGCCAATGACCGTGCCAAAAAGGTAGCGATTTTATATGTCAGACGGAGAGGGCCGGAAACGTATAAAAACATCTAAGGGGCACCCGAAAAGGAAGTGCGGGATGAGGATGGATGAGCAAAGGAGATGGGGCGGGATGATTGCCTGCCTCTGCCTGACAATTTTGTTCTTATTGCTTGGCACGCCTGGGAATGGGCAGGGGGGGGAATTTGCCAGCGCTAAAGATCAATTTGGCTTTGCCGAGAAACTATATAAAGACGAGTTTTATGACCTGGCAGGGGGGCAGTTTGTCCAGTTGCTAAGGGATTTTCCCCAGTCCCCTGAGGCTGAGCGGGCACTCTTTTATGCGGCGGATTGCCAGTACCGCTTAAAGGATTATTCAGGGGCGGCTGTTTCCTACCAACAAATCTTGCAGCAGGCCCCGGAGCATCCCAAGCGAGAGGAATTTTTCTGGCGGTTGATAGATTCCCTGTACCAACTCCAGGATTACCCAGCGGCCCTGCCCGCCTTCCAGCAGTTTGTGACCGATTATCCCGAGAGTGACTACCTGTCCCAGCTTCCGCAGCGCCGGGGAGATCTCAAGCTCAAAAAAGCTAATGACTTATATGAGCAAAAGGATTATGCCCAGGCGGTGCAGACTTACCAAAATTTGGCGGCCGAGAAAAACCTAAAGCTGCCCCAGGCCGAAATCCAGTATAAAATCGGTAGTTGTTTTTTCTCCCTGAAGGACTATCCTCAGACTATTAAAGCCTACCGCCGACTGCTGAAGCAGTTCCCGGAAACCCCCCAGTTAGAGATTGTATTGCACCAGTTGGGTTTGGCCTGTTACGAGGCGGCTGATTACGCAGCCTCTATCCAATACCTGAACCGTTTTCTGGACAAGTTCCCCCAGGGCAAGGAGCAGGACACAGTACGCTATGTCCTGAGCTGGGCCTATTACCGGGCCGGTCAGTATCGGGAGGCGCTGGAGGTGTTTAATGAGGTTGCGGTTGAAGAGGGGGAAAAGCCGCAGTTGACCCAGGAAAAACTTTTTGAGCAGGGGTATAATTCTTTCCACGAGCAGGATTACCGCCAGGCCATAAAAAGCTGGCAGGAATTGCTCAAATTACAGCCCCCGCCCCGCCTGGCCAGCCTGACTTACCAATTGACGGCCAAGGCTTACTTTGCCCTCCAGGAAGACGATGCAGCGGTTGCCGCCCTGCAAACCCTGGTTAAGGAATATCCCCAGCACAGGCTGGCCGCTGAAAGCTATTTCCTGATTGGGCAAAATTACTACCGGCGCCAGTTTTATTCATTAGCCTTAGAGCCTTTTCGCCGGGTTATCAGCCATGACCCCTTGGGGCGGCGGGCGGCTGAGGCCCAGTTTATGCTGGGGGAGGTTAATTTTCAGCTCAAGCGGTTTGACCAGGCCCTGGGCGCCTATCAGGTTTTGCTCAGCAAGTACCCTTTCAGTCGCTTGTTGGCTCAGGCTTATTGGAAGGCGGGCGAAGCCGCCTACTGGCTCAAGCGCTATCCGGCGGCAATCAAGAACTATGCCCTGCTGATTAAAAATTTCTCTCACAGTCCCTGGGCCGACGATGCTCAGTACAAAACCGGCTTGGGTTACCTGCGACTGGGCAATTATGACTACGCCCTCACCGTCTGGCGGGAATTGTTGAAGCAGTTCCCCGAGAGCGAGTATGCCGCCCGCAGCCAGTTTCAAATCGCAGAAACCCTTTATTTGCAGGGGAACTATCAGGAGGGGTCGGCGGCTTTTCAGCGGGTAATCAGTGGGTATCTGGATGAGAACCTTACCGCCCGGGCCAAGCTGCGGGTGGCGGTCGGGCGCTATAAGCAGGGGGAGTATGCTCTGGCCTTCAAGGCCCTGGACAAAATCATGACCGATTATCCGGACAGCGAGCTGGCCCGGGAGGCCCTCTATTGGAAGGGTTGGGTGGCGACCAGGCAGGAAAACTGGAAAGCGTCCAATAAACATTTTCTGGTATATCTTTCGCAGTACCCGGAGAGTGAGTTGTCTTTGCCCGCTCTCTGGAGGGTGGCCCGCAACTATGTCGCCCTGCGCAAGTATAAGCAGGCCATTCAGAAGATTCAAGAATTGACAGCCAATTTTCCCAACAACCCCTTCAGCGCCCAGGCGGAAGAATTACTCCAGCAGGCGCGGCTGCGCCAGGGGCAATACCGCCAGATTTTGGAAGCTTCACCGCTGTTTGTGCGTAGCAATCCCACTACCCTTGCCAATATTGAGGCTTATTGGGAGCAAGGGGAGAAACTCTTTGCCCGTCGGTTGTACAGTGAAGCGCGCCAGCTTTACCAGGAGGTGCTGGTCAGTTTTTCCCGGCACCCAAACGTGGACCGGGCCCAATTTATGCTGGCCGAATCCCTGCGCAGGGAAAACAAATTGCCGGCGGCGGCGGGTGAATACCGAACTCTGGTTGAGCGCTATCCCCGCAGCAAATACCTGCCCCAGGCTTATTACCAACTGGCCAGTATCAAGTATTATGCGGACGATTACCGCCGGGCCATTCCCCTTTATGAAAAGGTCCTGGCCTCCCCTGGGGTAGCTGTGCAAATCGCCGCCCCGGCCCAATATTTTATCGGTATCTGCTATCAGCAACTGCAAAATCTGCCAGCGCTAACCAAAGCCTTCCAGAAGGTGGTTACCGATTTTGGGGATTATTCCTTCCCCGGAGAAGAGAGGCTGCAAATCGGCCTGTATTTGCAAAAGCATCGCCGGTATGAGTCGGCGATTAAGGCCTACCGCCAGGTGCTGCGCCACTCCAAGCACCGGGTGATGAGGACCGAGGCCCAGTACTGGATCGGGGAGTGCTATCAATTGCAGAAGCAATACAAGCAGGCGATTGTGGAGTATTTAAAGGTAACTTATCTGCACTCGGAGGATGATATGTGGGCGATTACCGCCCGCTTCAAGGCCGGGGAGGCTTACCAGAACCTGGGGCAGTGGGAAGAGGCGATTAAGCTTTATCAAAAGATTG
>QIFF01000290.1 GCA_003230635.1 bacterium
GACTCATAAATTCCCAAAACCTTCTGGTAATGCTCAATCGCTTGCTGGTAGTCGCCCCGGATGGCGGCCAGGTTGCCCTCTTTTAGATGTTGCCGCGCTACTTTAGCCGACTCCGGACCAAGTTGCTCAAGGGAACGGGGTCTAGCTTCGGCTTCTGCCGCGGCTGGGGGTTGCTCTGAGGGTTCAGGGGGACGATTATCAAGGTATAACTGCAATTCCTTGATCCACTGCCTCACATGCGGGCTATCCTCGGAATCCGCTTCCAACTCCAGAAATTTTTGGTAATAGTAAATCGCCTGCACCCGATCCCCTATATTTACCTCAAAAGTAACCCCCAGATTAAAGGCGGCATGCGCCGAGTCATACACCACTAAGGCCCTTTGATAGGCTAGAATTCCTGCTTCATAATCACCCCTTTGGCAGGCCTGATTGCCCTCCAAAATAAGCTGTACCTCACCCAGTCTAGTTTGCTCGGCAGCAGTTTCCCCTTTGACCAGAAACAGAAACAGCAACACCAATAAGCCGGATTGAAGTTTGATTAGCCTATTGCAGGACAAAACATCTCCTTTTAAAGGGCGGTTTATGGCTGGCGCAGTTGAAAGGCCGTTCCTTGATAGAAATGCCCCTTCTTACGCTTGAGGGTGGCCTCAGCCTTAGCCAGCCAAACCGCAACCTCGCAACCTCCCCCTGGGGCTTATGGGCCGTCAGGGTCAGGAACTTCTGGTAATAAAAAATCGCCTTTTGCAAATACCCCAGCTCAAAGTCATAAAGCAAGGCCAGATTGAGACAGGCAGCCTGAGAGTTTTTTTGCCCCAAGGCCCGCTTATAAGCCTGAATCGCCTGGCGATAATTCTTTTGCTTTAAAAATTCATTTCCCTTTCGGGTTTCTAAATCATCACTCTCGGCTTCCATGATCAAATCTTGGGCCGAGGGGCGCTTGAAGCGGGAATCTTTTTGCACCTCTTCCGGAAAGACCTGGTAGCGCACCTCGCTGAGCCAGGCCTTTACCTGCCGGGCCTCTGGAGCCTTAGGCTCCAACTCAAGAAACCGCTGGTAATAATGCAGGGCCTTGGCATGATAATTCAGCCTGTGATGATAAGTAAGGGCCAGATTATAAGCAGCGTCAGCCGAAACCTCCGCCTTCAGGGCCTGCTTATAAGCGCGGGCCGCCTCTTCGTACTGCCCGTTGCTGAACAAATTGTTGCCCCGGCGGATTAAGGCCGGAGTATCCAGATACTTGGCCTGAGCCATTCCCGACAAGCCCAGAATCAAAAGCATGCCTGCCGCTAACCAGGCAAGGGACATCTTCATTGCTGGCACACCTTTTTATCGTAGTGCAGGGCTTTAGCCCTGCCTAAAGCAGCCCTAAAAGGGCTGCACTACCTGCTTGAGCTGCCTGACCGCTACCGTCGGGTCACTGCCGCCAAAAACCGCAGACCCGGCCACCAGAATATCTGCCCCGGCTTGGGCTACCTCAGCCGCATTATTCACCTTAACCCCACCATCCACCTCTATTAATGCCTGGGGAGCATTTGCATCCACCCGCTGCCGCAGTTGACGTATCTTGGGCAACACCTGGGGGATAAACTTCTGGTTGCCAAAACCGGGATTAACCGACATCAGCAAAATCAAATCCAGGTCCGGCCATAAATGCTCCAGGACATCCAAGGGAGTAGCCGGGTTCAGGGCCAGGCCAGCCTTAGCCCCCTGCTGGCGAATGGTTGCCAGGGTGCGCTGCAGGTGATAACCGGTCTCGGCATGAACCGTGATAATATCAGCCCCCGCATCAATGAAAGCATCCAAAAAACCATCCGGATTTTCAATCATCAGATGGACATCCAAAGGCAAATTGGTGACCTTCTTCAGGGCAGAAACCACCAGCGGGCCGATGGTAATATTGGGCACAAAATGTCCATCCATCACGTCTATATGGATATAGTCTGCCCCCCCCTCACAGGCCGCCCGCACCTCCTCCCCCAGCCGGGAAAAATCCGCCGACAAAATAGAAGGAGCAATTTTAATTGTTCGTTTTTGAGTGGGCATAATAGTTCCTTCTATGGTGTAGATTCCGGTATGTCTAGTATGTCTGCTAGTGTATCTGGCCCTATATCGTCATCTTCTTCTGTGGAGCCCGCTAATCCTAATCCCCTCATTTCTTTAGAGAGAATTAAGGGACGCCGGGGGCGACTTCTTACAAGATAATGAGGAAGTGATGGTCTAGGCTCACTTAATTTTTTCTCAATTCTTAGCAGACCTGTTCGTAATTCAGAAATTTCCGAAACCAGGTCAGCAAGAGAACGCTGTTCAGGGTTTCCACTTTGTCTTAATGATTGCAAGTCAAGAGTTACAGATATTGGTGTATCAACCTTTGACGAATCTTTTTCCACTGCTTTAATCTGCTTAATGATCTCTCTTTTTGCTTCTTCCACGCTGTCTAAATCATGATGATCTACATGGATTGTTCTAGTCCCGGCAACGTCAAATGGAATTTGTTCACCCTTTTTTATAATTTGAATTAAAGGTTTATTAATCGCATGTCTTATGGCAAGTTCATAGAAAACATTTGGGTTTCGATCTGTCAAATCAGCGATAACGAGCGAATCTTCTATAATATGCTGAATTACTTGAGTTGTTATTATACCTGGCTCCGAAATCTGGTCTGCACGGATAGGTTTATCATACCCACACTCAGTTACAGCAGGGGCAATAATATGTTTTAAGATTTGATCTGAACGTTTCCTTGTTTCAGATTCAGGGTCTCCAATCGGTGCAATAACAAAACAAGTTTTTTTCTCAGCCATTTTCCAACTCCTTTATATACAACTTTGCCCACCCCCGATAGGCATTTATTAAAGATTTGCCATAAACTCGTCAGGTGTCACTCTGGCTTGGCGTAAAATACCCCGCAAGGTACCAACTGCCAGTTCACGGTGGAGGGGAATTACACATCCAACAGTTCCTTCCGGCAACTCCTTTTTAAGGACAACATGGCTGCCGCGTTGCCGCACCTTCTCAAAGCCCAAGCGTTCCAAGGCACGGATGGCTTCCTGTCCCGATACCCTGCGCAACTTAGGCATGTACCACTGCCTCAAAAGTGGCCATCAACGGTTTGGTAGCTTTAGGCAGGGGAAACTCTTCCAGGTAAAGTTCAGTTGCCTCTTTCAGGTTAGCAATAGCCTCCTCAACCGTGTTCCCCTGGCTGACCGTTCCAACTTCGGGACACTCTGCCACATAGATGTCTTCTTCTTTGTAGATAACCGCGCTAAACCTCCGCCTAACCATTTTTATCCCTCCATACCAATGTTACCTCTCCCCACTCACCACCAAATCCACCAGCTTGCCTTGCCGGATTCTAAAACCCGCCGCCGGGGATTGGTTGATGACCGTTTCAGGGGCCAAGCCTTGATAGGCTTTGTGAGCGACTTTGCCCAGGCTCAGCTTCATTCTCTTCAACTGGCGCCTAACCAACGGTAATTGCTGTCCAATCAAATCAGGCATCAGGTAGAAAGCAGGGGCCGGGCCTTGACTAATGAGCAAATTAACCTTACCCCCACGCCGAATGGAAGCACCCGCCACCGGAGACTGGCTTAAAATCTGCTGCGCAGGGTCAGCGGTATGCACCCTGGAGAGCAATCCCACCCCCAAACCACTTTTGCGCAGGGTGGTTTGCACCTGATACCAGGATTTTCCCGTTAAGGCAGGGACTTCCACCAGTTGAGACCCCTTGCTTAACACCACCCGCACCTTACGCCCGGTTTTTATTAGACTGCCGCCTGCCGGGCGCTGGGAAATAATGTGGCTGGCGGGAATTTGGGGGTGAAATTCCTGCCCCTCAATTTCCAGGCGCAGACCCAAACCGTTTAAGTGTTTCAGGACATTGACAACATTTTGCTGCTCCAGGTCTGGAACCGTTACCTCGCCTCCCTTGATTACCCAGCGCAAACCGGTTGCCGCACTAAACAAGCCCAGGACAACCAAACCGCCAATCATCAAGAGTATTTGCCACCAGGGGCGTCCAATCAATAGTTTAACCCTCTTTGCTCAACTTGGCAATAAAAAAACCGTCTCCCAGGGGTAAGTCCCCCTGAAACCAGGAACGCCGGTAACCGTCTCCCTCATCCCCATCTGCCTTGATGGGCACTAATCGCCAGCAGGAATGGGCTGCCAGAAAGTTTTCAATTACTTGCTCGTTTTCTTCCGGCTCAAGGCTGCAGGCAGCATATACCAAAACTCCCCCTTTTGACAAGTGGTTGGCCGCTTGTTTCAGCAGCTTGCGCTGTAGGGTTTGCATTTTACCAATCAAGGGAGCTTGCTTTTGCCAGCGCGCCTCCGGATAGCGCCCCAGGACACCCAGTCCTGAGCAGGGGGCGTCCAGCAATATCCGCTCAAAGCTAAGCGCAGGGTCAAGCGGCAAATCGGCAGTGGCGTCGGCTGCCAGGGGTTTTGTGATTTGCACTCCCAAACGCCGGCAGTTGGCCTGGAGTTGCCGCAGCTTATGGGGGTAAATATCCAGGGCTGTGATCTGGCCTTGGTTTGCCATTAATTGCGCTAAATGGGTACTCTTTACCCCCCGGCCGGCGCACAAGTCCAGAACCCGGTCTCCCGGGCGGGGAGCCAGCAGATGAGCAACCGAGGCGGAGACAGTGCTCTGAATCTCTATCCAGCCTTTCTCATAGGCCTGGCTGTGGAATAAATCCAGCCCTTTTTCTACTTCCAGCACGTCATCCACCAGAGGGCTTACCCGGGTGACAATCCCTTCCCGCTGCAAAAAATTCCGGCACTCTTCTACATTGACCTTCAGGGTATTAACCCGCAGGCCGACAGTCGGCGGCCGGTTGGCGGCCTGGCAAATGGCCTGGGTCTGCCTGGCGCCCCAGCGCTCCAGCCAGCGGGTTACCAGCCACTCCGGGTGAGAGTAATTCACGCTCAGAAAAGTTACCGGCCCCTCCTCCAGGCTGGGAAAGTGAAAGCAATCCTTGAGCTTGCTCAAACGGCGCAGGACGGCATTGACCAAAGCCGCACTCCCCTTATGACTGAATTTGCGCGCCAGCAAGACACTTTCATTTACCGCCGCATAGCAGGCAATGCCCTGCAAAGAGAGCAGTTGGTAAGCCCCCAAGCGCAGGATATTGCGCAGCAGGGGCTGAGTTTTCCTAAAGCGCTGGTCGGTTAACTGATTGAGCGCCCAATCCAGTTTGCCCCGCTGGCGCAAAACACCCCCCACCAACTGCTTAAGCAATCCCTTCTCCTGGAGGTTCATGGGGTATTTCCGGTAGGCTTCCTGGAGCAGGTAATTGGAATAACCCCGGCGGCTTTCCACCCCTTGCAGGATATTCAGGGCTAACTCACGGGCTGTGGGTAAGGGCTTTTTCATAAGCGTCATTATACCCCAAATCCCCCATAGGGGCAAATATCTTTGGGCCGCATTTGTGTGTCGTTCTTTTGCTCTTGAAGGCTGTTTGTAGATGTGATATTGTTATGCAAGTGGCGTTCTTGTAGGGTAACAGATTATTACCTAAGATGAGGAGAAAAATATGGCTAAAAAGATAGCGAATGATGTTTTAGCATTAATCGGCAAAACTCCCCTGGTAAAGCTCAATCGCCTGGCCACCCCCCAGATGGCTGAGGTCTATGCCAAGCTGGAGTCTTTCAATCCCGGGGGCAGTGTTAAGGACCGCATTTGTTATAGTATGATTCTGGCTGCGGAAAAAGAGGGGTTGCTGAATAAAGACAGCGTAATCGTGGAACCCACCAGCGGCAATACGGGAATTGGCCTGGCAATGGTGGCGGCGGTTCGCGGCTACCGCTTGATTTTGACTATGCCGGAGAGCATGAGCCTGGAGCGGCGCTATATCCTCAAGCAATTCGGGGCGGAAATTGTGCTTAC
>QIFF01000192.1 GCA_003230635.1 bacterium
GAATAAAATCCCGCTTGACTTATTAATAGTTAATGTTTTCTCTGTGTTCTCTGTGGTTAATTTTTGATAATACCAAACCAACAAAGGAGGAATATGGGATGGAAACTGCTAGTTTGCACAGTAGTATCAACCAGATGCAGGAAAAAGCCAGCCGGGAGGGCATGGAAACCGTAGCTGACCGCTACACAGCCCAGGACAAAGTCCGCTGCCGCACTTACTGCCAGAAGGGGTTAAGCTGCCAGTTGTGCAGCAACGGCCCCTGCCGGATTATTCCCGGCCGGTTGGAGCGCGGGGTTTGCGGCATTGACGGCAAAGGGATGGTTGCCCGTAATCTACTGCACAAGAACAACTTGGGAATTGCTGCTTACGTCTTTCATTGCAAAGAGGCAGCCAAAACCCTCAAAGCCACGGCTCAGGGTAAAACACCCTTTAAAATTAAGGACGAGGCCAAGCTGGACGCCCTGGCTCAGGCCCTGGGGGTGGATACCTCGCAAGAACTCAGCGCCAAGGCGGCAGTGGCAGCCGATGCGGTCATAGATGCTTTGAACCAGGATACTGACGAGGAATCTGTGCTGGTCAAGCATTTTGCCCCGGAATCTCGCCAGAAAGTTTGGCGCGATTTGGGGATTTTCCCCGGCGGGCCTGTCCATGAGGTTATAGATGCCACTACTCGCTCAATGACTAACATTGACGGGGACTGGGTATCTCTGGCTAAAGCGTCGCTGCGTTTGGGCATTGCCAATATTTATGGGGCCTTGATTCCCCTCCAATTGATGCAGGATGCCCTATTCGGCACCCCTGCCCCCCATGTAGGCAAGGTGGATCTGGGGATTCTGGATGGGGAATATGTCAACATCCTGCCCAACGGACATGAACCCTTTGTGGGAGCGGCCCTGATTGAGGTGGCCTCCCGTCCAGAAATTCAAGATAAGGCCAAAGCCGCCGGGGCCAAGGGGATACACATCGTCGGCTCCATCGAAACCGGCCAGGAACTGATGCAGCGCTACGCTTGTGATGATGTTTTTGTGGGCATGACCGGCAACTGGATTAATCAGGAATATGTATTGGCTACCGGAACGGTGGACGTCTTTGCCATGGACATGAACTGCTCGGTGCCCAACCTGCAAGATTACGCCGCTAAATATGGGGTTACCCTGGTTAATGTCTCCAAACTGGTCAGCATTCCCGGAGTGGAGCAGCGGATTGATTATAAACCTGAGGAAGTGGAAACGCAGGCTGAAGAATTGATTGAGCTGGCGATTGCCAATTTCAACCGGCGCAAGGGCAAATCCAGCGTTACCGGCCTGCCCACCACAGAAATTCTAACCGGTTTTTCCATTGAAGCGGTATTAAACGCCATCGGGGGAACCCTTGACCCGCTCCTGGATCTGATCAAGGCCGGAACCATTAAGGGAGTGGCCGCCCTGGTAAGCTGTACCAGCCTGCAAAACGGCCCCCAGGACTCAGTTACCGTAGCGGTAGCCAAGGAACTCATCAAGCGGGACATCATGGTGCTCTCAGCCGGCTGCGGCAACGGAGCCTGCCAGGTGGGCGGTCTTAACTCCCTTAGCGCTCAGGAATTGGCCGGCCCGGGCTTGAAGGCGGTTTGTGAGCAACTGGGAATTCCCCCGGTGCTCTCCTTCGGCACCTGCGCCGATACCGGCCGCCTTATAATGCTGGTCAATGCAATAGCCGGGGCACTGGGGGTGGACCCCTCCCAACTGCCGATAGTGGTTACCGCCCCGGAATACATGGAGCAAAAAGCCACCATTGACGCCTTCGGCGCCGTAGCTAGCGGGCTTTACACCCACGTCTCGCCGGTGCCCCCGGTAACCGGTTCGCCAGAGGTGGTCAAACTGCTGACCGAGGATGTAGAGGGCCTGACCGGCGGCAAGCTGGCAGTGGGAGATGACCCGGTGACAATAGTTGACGGCCTGGAAGCCCATATCCTCAAGAAAAGAGAAGCCTTGGGTATATAGGTAGAGTGTTCCAACCCAATGTAAGGGCAGCCCGCTTGTGGCTGCCCTTTTTGGGTTACACTGGGTGTCGGGAAAACAATTTCCCGACACAACCCAACAAGTTCGCGGCAGGGATGCCGCTCCTACCAGTTAGAATTGCTGTTGTTTTTCTACCCCATTCCATAGCATTTTCCTTGACGTATAGGACATTTTCTGGGATAATCAAAGCTATTCTCAAATCCACCACCTAATTATGCAAGACATTGCTATTACCCACAAATTTCCAGCCCGTATTTCCCTGGCTCGTCTCCCTACCCCAATTCAGCCCCTGAAACGCTTGTCGGGTCTTACTCCCGGAATAGAGCTTTTAATCAAGCGGGATGATTTGACCGGCTGCGCCTTAAGCGGCAATAAGGCGCGCAAGCTGGAGTTCCTCCTGGCCGAGGCCCAGCGCCAAAAGAGCACGATTTTGCTTACCTGTGGGGGGCTGCAGTCCAATCACGCCCGGGCTATGGCTGTTGCCGGAGCCAGTCTGGGGATGAAGTCCCTGCTGGTGCTGCGGGGAGAGCAGCCACCCCTGCCCGAGGGCAACCTGCTGCTGGATTTGTTGGTCGGGACGCAAATAAAATATATCAGCAAGGAGGAATACGCCCAGGCGCCCCGCATTATGGCCGAGCTGGCCCAGGCCCTAAGTGAGCAAGGAGAAGTGCCCTATGTTATTCCGGAAGGGGGTTCCAACCCCCTAGGGGCCTTGGGTTATGCCATGGCTATGGCCGAGATTAACCGGCAACTGGAGGGAAATCGGATAGATTATTTGGTGACCGCAGTAGGCTCTGGAGGAACCCTGGCCGGGTTAATCATGGGCAGTCAGTTATTGGAACTGTCAACCAGAATTGTGGGGTTTAATGTTTGTGCCAGTGAGCGTTATTTTAAAAAGCGGGTAGCTGGAATTATCAAGGAGACCGGGGAACGCTTTGGCCTGCCGGTTCAGGGAGAGGGCAACTGGGAAATTATTGACGGTTATGTGGGGCGCGGTTATGCCTTGACTCAGCCCGAGGAATTGGCAACCCTGCGCCTGGTGGCGGAAAAAGAGGGGATTATTTTAGACCCGGTTTATACTGGCAAGGCCTTCCACGGGCTGTTAAAGGAAATACAAAAGGGCCGCTTCGGCACAGGCAAAAAAATCCTCTTCCTGCACAGCGGCGGCATCTTTGGATTGTTCACCCGTGATTATTCATCCGAATTGGGTCGGACTTGAAAAAGTTCCTACGCCTCAAAAAATATTTCCGTCAATACCGCTGGTCAATCCTGGCCGGGTTTGTCTTTTTACTGCTCACCAACATGGTCAGCCTGGCCGCCCCCTGGATACTCAAGAACGCTATTGACAGCCTTAATCCTTCCCTTGCCCCGCAAACCCTGCTTTTTTATGCCGCCCTGATTGTAGGGGTGACGGTTATCCAGGGTGTGTTTCGTTTTCTCACCCGCCTGATTCTGATCGGCACCTCCCGCCGCATCGAATATGACTTCCGCAACGATATTTTGGCCCATTTGCAAAGGCTGCCCTGGGCTTTTTTTACCGAAAACAAGACCGGGGACATTATGACCCGGGCCAGCGAGGATTTGAGTGCGGTGCGCATGGCCCTGGGCCCCGGCTTCATGCATTTTTTCAACACCCTGGTGCTCTTTTTGGCCGCCAGCGGCTTGCTGTTTTACATTAATCCCCGACTGGCTTTCTTCGCCCTCCTGCCCCTGCCCCTGCTCTCCTTTATGATCAGAACCCTTTCTCGCCGCCTATATCGCCATTTCAGGGCGGTTCAACAGCAGTTGGCCCGCATCAGCACCCGGGTGCAGGAGAATTTCGCCGGTATTCGCATTATCAAGACCTACCTTCGGGAAGAGGAGGAAGTGCAAGCCATCAGAAAGCTAGGCCGGGAATATATTCAGGAAAACCTGCGCCTGGCCCGCATCTGGGGCTTCTTTATGCCCCTGATGATGTTTACCTCCAGCCTGGGGGCGGTGATTGTTCTCTGGCTGGGGGGCAGGCAGGTGATTCAGGGCAGCCTTACCCTGGGAGAGTTTGTGGCCTTCAACAGCTATCTGGCCATGCTGATCTTTCCCATGATGGCCATGGGCTGGGTGATTAATCTCTTTCAGCGCGGGGCGGCCTCCCTGGACAGAATCGCCCACATCCTGGACGAACCCCCGCAGGAGGATGTAGGGGCCGACCTCTGTGTCGGCCCAATCAAGGGCGGACAGAGACGTCCGCCCCTACTTGAATTCCGCAATTTAAGTTTTGCCTACGAAGAAGAACGCTGGATACTCAAGGATATAAATCTGGTCATTCCGGCCGGCAGCACCCTGGGAATCGTGGGGCCGGTAGGGGCGGGCAAAACCACCCTGGCCAACCTGATACCACGCCTGCTGGAAGTAACCAAAGGGGAATTGTTACTGGATGGGGTTGAGGTGCAAAAGCTGCCCCTCAAGCAGTTGCGCCGACTGGTCGGCTATGTGCCCCAGGAGAGCTTTCTTTTTGCCGCCAGCCTCAAAGAGAACATCCTCTACGGCCTGGACAGCCTGCCCCCGGATGGTGACGGAATGGAGAGAATCCTCCGGGTCTCCAGGATTGCCGAGCTGCTCCAGGAGGTGGAATCCTTCCCGGAAAAATTTGATACCCAACTGGGAGAACGGGGCATCACCCTTTCCGGCGGTCAGCGCCAGCGCACCGCCTTGGCCCGCGCCCTGGTCATGGAACCCAAAATCCTGATCCTGGATGACGCTTTTGCCAGTGTTGACACCTTTACCGAGGGCAAAATTTTAGCCCACTTAAAGCCCTTCATGGCCAAACGCACCTGCATTATTATTTCCCATCGCATTTCAACCCTCAAGGATGCGGATCGAATTATTGTCCTGGAGGAGGGCCGGATTACGGAACAGGGGCAACACCAGGAACTGCTGCAAAACAACGGTTTCTATGCGCAGATATATCGCAAGCAGCTCTTGTTGGAGGAGATAGGTTGTAGCCGCAAGCTTTAGCTTGCGTTATTATTCGCTTTGCTTATGCCTGCGGCTACCCCAACTGTGGACAGAGGATTCTTTTTATGCACCCCCATTACTACGAAGGCGAAACCGGCGATAAGGCCTACGACAGCTACCTGATGAAGCGCCTGCTGGTTTACCTGCGCCCTTATAAGTTGTATGTGATCACCGCCGTTGTCCTGCTCATGCTGGTATCCGCGCTGGGGCTGGTCGGCCCTTATTTGACTAAGGTAGCCATTGACCGTTATATTCAAACCCATA
>QIFF01000275.1 GCA_003230635.1 bacterium
GCTCTTGGGACGCGCCAGCTCCTGCAAAAGCGGCATAATCACCTGGTTCTTGCTGAAGGTACGCTGGAGCTGGCGATAGAGGGCGTTTTTGATAAAGCCATAGCCGTTTTGCAGGGAAGTAGGTTCCGGGCAAATTACTAGCAATTCCTGGTCGGCCAGGGCAAAAAAATCCAGCATGTTGTAGGAAGTTCCGGCCCCTAAATCCAGCAGGATATAATCAGCCGGCAATTTTTTGAGATTGCGGATAATGCGCTGCTTTTGGAAGTATTTGGGGTTCGCCAGCCCTAAGATAGCATTGGCCCCGCTAATCAAACGCAGGTTGTCTATGCCCACCTCCAGCAGGATTTCTTCCAGCGAGAGTTTCTTTTGCAGGAAATCATTCAGGGTATGGGGGGTGCGCTTTAAACCCAGAACAGTATGCAGGTTGGCACAACCCAGGTCGGCGTCAACCAGGACAACCCTTTTTCCGCGCCCGGCCAGGGCCAGCCCCAGGTTAGCGGTAAGCATTGTTTTGCCTACGCCGCCCTTACCCCCTCCAACGGCCCAAATTCTTTTATCGCCCAGAATTTGCAAGGTTTACCTCAACTCTCAAATAAACATTGAAAGATGTCATTGCGAGGAGCGGTAGCGACGAAGCAATCTATGTGGAAAGAGATTGCTTCGCTTCGCTCGCAATGACAAATCCTCTTGCTATTTCGCAGTAGATTTAGCTTTGGGAAGTGGCTCTACAAAGGGGGGCAAGGGGGTCTTGCCTTGGCCGCGGCTGGGTTGATTTTGCAATTCTTTTACCACCCCCATAACCTTGCGCTCAACAACCACATGTTTGGGCAGGTTGGTGTAAATCTTTACCTTGCCTTCAAAGCGGCCAAGGGGGGCTTTTTCGCTGACGTGGAGCATGACCTGGTACATCTTCTTCTTGCCCGTGGAACCAGCAACGATCTCCGTGCTTATAAAGTCCAAATCACACTCCGCCTTTGTTACCTCTAAAGGCTTATTCCCTCCCTGAGTCAAGAGAAAACTCTTAGAGGCAGATTTTTTATATTCCACCAGGCCAAAAAACAGCTCGCGGGGGGGGACAATCACCAGTTCGGCCGCCACCTTGCCTCTTAATTTAAGCTGTACCACCGGCTCATCGGGGTCATTGGAATAAACCGTAATGGTCTTATGAATATGGCCGTGAAACCGGGACGAATTGAAGGTAGTCTCAATGGTTCCCTTTTGACCGGGTAAAAGTGTCTTGGCTGAGGTTACCGCAGCGGTACAGCCACAGGATGTTCGCACCTTATCAATCGTCAGGGGGTCTGCCCCCGCATTGGTGAAGGCAAATACGTGTTTTATCTTTTCTCCCTGCTCAATACTGCCAAAGTCAAACTCGCGGCTTTCAAAATGAATATCGGCTTTGCTGCCGGTTTTCTTTTGTTTTTTGACATCTTGTTTTTTGCCGCTTTGGGTTTTGGCCGGCTCCGCCCAGGACAGGTGATAAGCAGGAATTAAAATAACCGCGGCGGTGATTATGGCCAAGATTTTGGTCTTCATCTTCATTTTACTCCCCCTTGTTTTCCAGTAGGGGCCGACCTCTGTGTCGGCCCAATAAGGGCGGTCAGAGACGACCGCCCCTACAAAGTAACCGGCAACGCCCTTCTAAAGTAACTCCTTTAAGTCTATTCCTGTATCCCTTGGCAGGGCGCGTATCTTAATAGCAATACCAAGCGCCAGTAACTGCTTAAGGTCATTGATGTCCTCCCGGGTAAGGGAAATATTTGGGGTCAGCTTCCGATTTCCACTGAAATGATGCACCCCTCCCAGGTTCAAGTTAGTAAACTGCAATCCCTGATTAACTGCCCGCAGTACGTCGGCAGGGCTGGCAAAGAGCACAATTTCGTCTTCTGTACCTGCCTGGCTTAAATCACCCCGCTCAGCGATTTGGGCAACGCTAAGCACTTCAAGCTTCACCTGGCTGGGGAGGGCAAGCTCCATAACTGTGCGGCGGGCGGAATTGTCCACTAAAAAGTCACTGACCACTGTAACCTGCGTAGGCCTAAGATGTCTGACCCAACCCTCTACTATTTGGCCGTGCACTAAGCGGTCATCTATTCTAACCAACTCTACAGCCATATTTTCGTCCAGGGCAGGTCAGGCTACCGCCCTGACCCCTAGCATTTTGATGGCAAATCCGGATTGCCTTTTGTTTTCTTCTCGGCCAGTAAATCACTGGCCAGCAGGATATTACGTCTTCCATACTCCACAATCCGGGTTTTTATTTCTTCTAAACTCTGTTTCTGGGTAAAGTCCGCCAGTTTAACCAACATGGGCAGATTAACTCCCGTCACCACTTCCACTCCTGGCTCATCCAGGAAGGAAAAGCTCAGGTTAGAGGGAGTGCCGCCAAACATATCGGTCAGAACAAGCACGCCTTCCCCTGAATTCACCTCATCAATGGTCTCCCGCATTTGTTTGCACAGAAGCGAGTTCTCCGCCGCTGATACAGAAAGCGCTCTCATGTGAGGCTGCTCTCCCACTATCATCGCAGCAGTTTTTAATAATTCACTGGCCAAATTCCCATGCGTTACAATAACTACTCCCACCATTGGTAGTGCTCCTTTGCCTTACCCCCCGGAAGTTGCTTTTTGCTCCTGCAACCGGCGGGTAAGCTTCTCGTCAATGGTCTTTGCCGCATTATAGCCCTTTTGTTTGAGGAGTTGATTGCGGGCGGCAACCTCAATAATAACCGCCAGGTTACGGCCGGGAGCCACCTGTATCTCAACCAGGGGCAAATCTACCCCCAAAATGTTGATTTTCTGCTCGTCTAACCCTAAGCGTTCACACTCCTCTATCTTCTTCCAGGGTTTCAGTCTTATTACCAATTCCACCCGTTTCTTTTCCAGCACTGAGGATACACCGAAAATATCTTTAATGTTGAGTACCCCCAAGCCCCTGATCTCAATATAATGCCGGCTCAAATCCGGGCTGCTTCCCACAATTACCTCGGCCGAGCGCAATTTCGCTTTGATTACATCGTCGGAAACCAGGCGGTGTCCCCGCACAACCAGTTCCAGAGCGCACTCGCTCTTGCCAATACCGCTGGCCCCCAAAATCATTACCCCTGCTCCATAGACTTCCAGCAACACCCCATGGAGATAGACCTGCGGAGCCAATCGTTCTTCCAGATAAGAACTCAAACGACCAATAAGGACGGAGCTGGCAAACTGTGTTTTTAAGAGGGGGATGTTTTTTTCTTCAGTCCACTTAACCAGGAGTTCAGGTGGGGTTAGACCGGCACTGACAATGAAACAACAAATCGGCAACTGACAAAGTGCCTTAATTCTCTCCTCTGCCTCTGCCTCAGGCAGGGAAGACAAATAATTCAGCTCCGTGCGTCCCAGGATTTGCACTCTCTCCAAGTGAACCTGCTGCAGGTAACCGGACAGAGCTAACCCCGGCTTTTGAATGCGCGGGTTGCTAATTTTATTTCTTAAGCCCTCTTTCCCTGCCGCCAACTGCAAATGTAGCTGGGAAAATTTTCCCCCGAAGAGGTCTTCTACAACGATGAATTCCATCTATAACCCGATTGAAGACTGACAGTTCGTTGCGTCGGGATATTGTTATCCCGACGCCCTATGTATCGGGATTACAAAATCCCGATACAACAAAAATCATCAACTTTCAATTTGTGAGGCTGCCGAGCACTGATCGTAATGGGGGACACGCAAGCTATGATCAGTAATTTTTTCTTTGTGTTTGCGTAATTGACGCTCGATCTTTTCCAGCACCTTGTCAATGGAGCTATACATATCTTCAGTCGCTTCCTTGCCGTTAATCCGCGTTCCCCCCACCAGCACGGTAACCTCGGCTATATGACGATACTTTTCCACTACTAAAATGGCGTTTACATCAATGATGTTGGGACAATATTTATCCAAGCGCTTTATTTTGTCAAGTGCATGTTGTTTTAGGGCCGGGGTAACCTCCAAGTGTCTTCCGCTGATAGTAATGTTCATTCCCTTCCTCCTTTTCCAATTGACTATTGCTTCCTCTCCCCACCGGGGAGAGGATTGAGGTGAGGGGGAGCTTTTTTCCCTCAAGGATGGCCCCCTCACCCTAACCCTCTCCCCTAAGGGGAGAGGGAACCGTCTCTTCCCATTCTTCAATGCTCAATTTAGAATTGCCTGCGCTGGCTGGCTGGCAAAATACTCAACGCTTCACGGTACTTGGTAATCGTGCGGCGGGCAATATGTACCCCTTGGTCAGCTAACAGCCCTAAAACCTTGGCATCCGTCAGGGGACGATACTTATCCTCCTTTTCTACCAGGCGCTTGATCATATCTTTGACGCAAACCGAGGAAACCGCACGGCCGTCAGCCTGCTCCAAACCAGAGTGAAAAAAATACTTCAACTCATAAATTCCCCGCGGCGTTTGGACATACTTATTGGTGGTAATCCGGCTGACGGTAGATTCGTGAACAGAAATATCATCGGCCACATCTCTCAAAGTCAAGGGCCGCAGTTTGCTGATCCCCTTATCCAAAAATTCGCGCTGGAAATTGACCAGGCTTTCCGTTACCTTGTACAAAGTCATCTGCCGCTGATGGATACTTTTAATCAGCCACAACGCTGAACGCATTTTTTCCTCGACATACTTACGAGCATTGCCGGTAGTTACATTTTCCCCCTGCCTGAGGATTCGCCGGTAAAAACTACTGACTCGCAAGCGGGGCATGCCCTCGTCATTAACAATTACCACATACTCATCCCCCAGCTTATAGATAAAAACATCCGGTATCACATAGCGCACCTCGTTCGCACCAAAGCGCCGGCCCGGCCGGGGATCATAGCCGGAAATCGCCTGAGCCAGTTCCACCACCTTTTTCAGGGACACTTTCAGGGCGGAAGCAATAGCCGGATACTTCTTGCGTTCCAAGTCACTTAGGTGTTCCTCAATGATTCTGGCCTGTAAAACAACACCCTCTCCCTTGCCCTTTACCTGAAGCAGGAGACATTCCTTTAATGTACGTGCCCCCACACCGACAGGCTCAAAGCTCTGAATCAGGGAGAGCACTTTATCCACCCGTTCAGGGGAGCTTGCCGTCATCACAGCAACCTCTTCTGCCGTCGCCCGAAAATAGCCGTCATCATCAATATTTCCGACAATCACCTCCCCTATTTTGACCTCTTTTTCAGGGATGCTGACAAAACGTAACTGCCACAGGAGGTGGTCTTGCAGGGTGGGA
>QIFF01000358.1 GCA_003230635.1 bacterium
CACCTCGTTGGTGAATTCAAGGTTTTTAGCAACTCCCTGAATTATAACACACCAACGAGGTTTTTTCTTGCCCTATGTCGGATTTGGGGACATGACAAAAGCCAAAGCTCAAATGACAAAAAAAATGCTTAATTTCTTTGTTGTCGCAAGTCTTCTCTTTCTCACCTCCTGTGTGCCTAGATTTGGAGTCCTCCAAGTCGGAGAGAATGAGGAGGTTACAGGCGGTTTTGTAGTTCCTAATTGTACGCCTCTGGCTAAACGTTATGCAACAAACGTAGATGCTGCGGTTGCCGCAGCATTTAGGGACGTGGAAGATAAACCATATTTGGAACTTAAAGCCGCCCTAAAAAGTAAAATGGCAAAACTGAAAACTGATTATTCCCAAGCAGGTTTGGATGTTGACCTAATTTTGTTTCGTATTTGCGAAATGAGTATCAATCGTAGATTTAGCGAGGAAAAAACTCAAACCTTAATTAAGCAGGTTATTACAGCATGGAAAGAGGCGAAAGCATATCAAAAGTTGCAGGAGGGCCAAAAAGAGATAAAGACTGCTATAAGCGAAATGAAAGCCGAAATTATAGCACTGCTTCCAATCCCTAAACCGGAAGAAGTAAAGCAAGAATTAAGTGAAATAAGAAAAGAAATGGACCAGGTGGTGGAGGAAGCGGAAGCCGAATACGAAAAGGGGAATGAGTATTATTACAAACATGACTTTAAACAGGCTCTTGAGCATTTTCAGCAGGCAGTAAATAAGCTAAAAACACGCTCCTTTTATTTAGTTTTGGGCACTACCCAATTTTATCTTGCCCAATATACACCGGCCTTAAAAAACCTTGAAACCGCCCTGAAATCAGCCCAAAAGAAACAAGATGAAAAACTGGAAGGCACTATCCTTAATAATATCAGTCAAATATATCAGGCCAGGGGCAAGTATAAGCAGGCGATTGGCTATCTTGAGCAGGCCCTGTCTCTTGACAAGGAATACTATGGGGAGCGACACCCCAAGGTAGCAACCGGTTTAAACAACCAGGGGTTAGCCTGGCATTCCCTGGGTAAGTATAAAAAGGCGATGGACTACTATGAGCGGGCACTGTCCATTGACAAGCAATTCTACGGTGAGCGGCACCCGGATGTAGCCAGAGATTTAAACAACCAGGGCGAAGCCTGGAGGGCTCTGGGTAAGTATAAAAAGGCGATTGGCTATCTTGAGCAGGCCCTGTCCATTTTTAAAGAAACTTATGGGGAAAGGCATCCCCAGGTAGCTATTGCTTTAAACAACCAGGGGTTAGCCTGGCATTCCCTGGGTAAGTATAAAAAGGCGATGGACTACTATGAGCAGGCCTTGTCCATTTCTAAAGAAACCTATGGGGAAAGACATCCCCAGGTAGCGGCTGGCTTAAACAACCTGGGTGCAGCCTGGGAATCCCTGGGTAAGTATAAAAAGGCGATGGACTACTATGAGCAGGTGTTATCCATTCTTAAAGAAACCTATGAGGAAAGACATCCCCATGTAGCCATCTGCTTAAACAACCTGGGTGAGGCCTGGAAGTCTCTGGGTAAGTATAAAAAGGCGATTGGCTACTTTGAGCGGGCACTGTTCATTGACAAGGAGTTCTATGGGGAGCGGCACCCGGATGTAGCCAGAGATTTAAACAACCTGGGTGCAGCCTGGGATTCCCTGGGGAAGTATGGCAAAGCGCGGGAGTATTTTCAGCAGGCGTATAGTATCTTTGTTGAGTTTCTGGGAAAGGAGCATCCGCATACTAAAATCGTAAAGGGGCATCTGGAGGCTTTGGCTAAAAAATAAAGCAGGGGGAGGTGTCTGTTTTACGTAGTGCAGGGCTTCAGCCCTGCCCAAAGATAGGCAGCCCTAAAAGGGCTGCACTACAACTTCCTCCCCCCTCACCCTGGCCCTCTCCCCAGCGGGGAGAGGGAAATAGAGGGCGGGGACAAGCCCCGCCCCTACAACTCATCACAAAAAAATCTTGACAAGTTACAAAGCGTAATGTATAATATGCTTGGCTGTATTATTACCAAGTTGCACTCAAGGGGATACAAATCTTGTAGCCGCAGGCTTCAGCCTGCGAACAGTAACGCAAGCTAAAGCTTGCGGCTACATTTTTATAAATAACTGCTGCCGGGGGGTGGGTAGAGACCTGGGAAGCCAAAAGTTACAATTACCCAGGTAAAGCTCTATAACCTATTATAATTACTGCATAACAGTAAATATGCTTGTAACTTGGGAAGCCGTTTTTTAAAAGCGGGAGTAGGCTTAACCACTATATATAGTAGGTTGGCTTGAGTACCAAGGCTTATTTTTTGTTGGGTTTCATTTCATTCAACCCAACCTACTCCTAATCAAGGACATGCTAATGCTTATAATCGCTCTACTTTTAACCCTGGCACTTGCCTACCTGATCGGTTCAATTTCTCCCGGGTATCTGGCCGGTGAGCTGCTGCAGGGGATTGACATGCGGGAGCATGGCAGCGGTAACCTGGGAGCCAGCAATGTCTTGCGCACCCTGGGCAAGGGGCCGGGAACCGCGGTACTGCTGCTGGATGTGCTTAAAGGCTTTTTAACGGTTTGGATGGGGAAGGGGCTGGCCGCCTATTTTGGCTTGAGTGGGGAAATGATTATTTTACTGCAAGTTACTGCCGGGCTGGGGGTGATTCTAGGGCATATCTATACCTGCTTCCTGGGATTTAAGGGCGGAAAAGGGGTGGCCACCGGATTGGGGGTTTTCCTCTACCTGGCACCGGGGGCGACAGCCGGCACTTTAGTCGTTTTTGCAGTGACGGTTATTGGCAGCAGATATATTTCCCTGGGTTCAATCCTGGCGGCTATCAGTCTGCCCCTGTTTTTATGGGGAGGGAAGTTTTTCTTCTGCTGTGCGCGCCCCGTTTCCCCCTGGATTATTTCCTTCGCCGGCCTGGCCGCACTAATCGTGGTGTCCAGACATGTGTCAAATATTCAGCGCCTCTTAGCCGGCTGCGAAAACAAGTTTAGCTGGAAGAAAAAGGGAGAACCTTGATACCCCCTATTCTTGTATTGCCTCTTCCCCCGGTTCTTCTTCACTGGCAGTTTCTCGAGTTGCTTTTTGCGGGGAAGTGCTTGATTCTTCTGGTTCTAACAAGGAGACAGGTTGTTCAGAGCGCAGGGTATGAATGATTGTGGTCAGATATTCCTGGTTGGTTCGTTGAACAGCGGTCAGCAACTCCCGGTTGTCCCTTTGCATCTCAGCAATAAATTTCTTGGTATCTTCCTTAACCGCTTTTGCCTTCAGGGCGTTAAGTTTGCCCTGTTCAGAAAAGAATTTCTTGTTATCTTTTTGAATCACTGCCAGAATGGCCTTATTGTCTTCCTGGATTTTAGTAATCAGCCGCCGGTTCTCCTCCTGGACATTGTTTAAGGCAGCCGGCGTCAGCTCGCCCATGGATATGCTGGCCCTTCCCTGCTGGCGCATGTTATGAAAGTGAGAGCTAGTACCCCAGACCAACCCGCCAACAGCAACAATAGTAAGCACAAGCCAGTATTTTATTGAATTTATGTTTCTTTCTATTGAATTCAATAGATTAGTTTGAGCGTGGAGGCTGGCCTGCACCATTTTGACCAGGTCATCGTTGTTCTCCAAACTATCCTTAATTACCTCATCAAAGTGTTTAGTTTTTAACTCAATAGTCTTGTCAATAAATTCCAGCTTCTTTTCCAGGTAGTTCATATTGTCATTCTGACTGCGGGCGTTTTCCTGGAGCAGATTAACGAATTTTATATTGTTTTCAGCAGATTTTTCAATGTCCTGAATCACCTTATCCAGTTTTTCTTCCAAACCTTTCGCCCTGGCTGACTTTGGCAAATTCCCACCACTAGGCATTTCAAACTCCCCACTTCAGGGTGCAAGGTGCCCTTAAGAAGCAAGCCCCGCCTTAACCTCTGGCGGAAAGGGAATGGGCTTACCCTGCGAATTGAGACAGCCGATTTTAATCTGGGCGCTGACGATTAGGCGCTGATCGGCTTTATTGATAACTTTGTGGGCAAAGATTAAGCTGGCCCGCTTAAGCTGCGGAACCGCCGTCTGGATTTGCAGGACATCGCCGTAACGGGCCGGGGAACGATAATCAATCTGGGCCTGAGCGACTACAAACAAAATGCCCTGGGCTGCATATTCTGCCACATCCAGCCCCCGCCGGCGCATATACTCGGTGCGGGCGACCTCCAAAAATTTTAAGTAGTTAGCGTAATAAACCACTCCCCCGGCATCGGTGTCGTGGTAGTAAACCCGTAACTCCAACATTGGGGTGCCCATTACCAACCCACTGGCGGCTTAGCCTCGTAAACCCGGTCCACGATTTTATCAACTGTATTGTAAAAGGGAGGCAATTCCATCAACTCAAACTCCCAGCGCAGATTTTGCTTGATGCGCTTTTTAGCCTCCCGCTTATCATAACCCAGGTTACGCAAGAGGCAGGCGCGCTCCTCAATCTCCCGCAGGTGCATGGCGTCAAATTTCTCCTTCTGCTCCTTGGCAGGCACAGGGGATTCCACTAGCAGATAATCCTTAAATTCCTCGGGTATATTCATTTTATACCTGTGCCCTCTGCGTCCTCTGCGGTAAATTTTGGTAGTCCCAACGGGAATCGAACCCGTGCCGCCGCCTTGAGAGGGCGGTGTCCTGACCGCTAGACGATGGGACCACACTCTAGTTTTTCTTTAATTGTAGCACAACTTTTTTTCAGAGCAACCTATTTTTTTTGGGCGGGGCAACTGAGCGCTGATGGCTGACTGATTACCCACACTTCCCCTGCATAGGCAGGGAAATAAGCCAGAGGCTAATCATAGAGAGCAAGCTGAGTAAAAACCAAAGAGGGAGAATCCCTAGCAGCGGCTTGCGCCCGCTAAACAGACGCAGAGCAAGCCGGTGGGCGCAGCGCAGGGCATAGCAGTGCCCCATAACAATCAAGCCAAGCTGGAGCCCCCAGATCCACTCAGGGGAAAGCAAGGGGCCGGGGATGAAGCCGGCGCTGCCGAATAAGTCCCAGCCAAGGCCGAGGGGGTCTGAGAGGGCGGGAATAATTCTTGCCCCTTCCATGACAAAATGCCCCAGGTTGTGCGCCAGGTGGTAAAAGAGGGCGATGGCCAGGATGGGCAGGGCAAA
>QIFF01000284.1 GCA_003230635.1 bacterium
CCACCGGGTTAATTTTTATAGCGAACGCTTGGCGCTGGTGGAGGAATTAAAGCGGGAATTTCCTGACTCCGGCAAAAAAATAGGCAGTTTTTTCCAGCGTATGGATGAAATAGAGGGGGCTTTCTTTGATATTTACCAGCACAAAAACTTTATTTCCCCTTACACCCTCAAAGAAAGGTACAACTATGCCCGCGAGGTGCAGGGTAAATTAAACCGCCTGAGCGGGGGGCTGGAAAACAGCGGTGCCGGCTACTTCCATCAATATTTAAGGGATAAAGAGTTAAAGAAGTTACTGGATCTGGCGGTTTTTTTCTATAGCCTGCACCCCCTGGAGAATTGCCCCGGCCTTTTAAGCGCCTTTATTCTGGGGATTCCCAAGCGGGGCACGGTTTATTTCCCCGGCGGCAGCCGCAGCCTGATTGAGGCCCTGCTCAAGTATTTGCAGCGTCACGGGGGTGAAGTAAAATATAATTGCCCGGTCGCTAAGGTTTTGATAGAATACCATCAGGCGGTGGGGGTGCAACTGGCTGATGGCGAAACCCTGCGCGCCAAAGAGGTGGTGGCCAATACCAGCCGGGCCGGGCTTTACCAGAATTTGCTCAGCGAGCGCACTATCCCGGGTAAGGTGAACAAGAAGCTGACTCTACTTAAACCGGAGTGGATGCCCTTCAGCGTCTATCTGGGTGTGGATGATGACGTTTTGCCCCAGCAGATGCGGGAGAACGTCTTTTTGTGTACCGATTACCAGAAACCGCTCGGCGATACCCACACCCTATTGATTAATCTCAGCCCGCCCCACGACTGCCAGCGTGCGCCCGAGGGCAAGCGGGCCTTGACCGCTACCTGTTTCCTCCCTTATGAGCAATGGAGGCGGGATGCCGGCTACCCCGAGCGAAAAGAGGCCAAAAAGAAGGAAATTATTCAACAACTGACCCATCTGATTCCCTTTCTTGAGCAAGGGATTGAATACCAGGAGGCGGCCAGCCCACTGACTTATCAGGGTTACACCCAAAGGCCGCAAAGGGTACTGACTGCGCTAACCCACACCCCAAGCGGCTTCGGGTTTAACGGCTTTTCCAACCATACCACTTATAAGCACCTCTGGCTGGTAGGAGAGGATACCTTCCCCGGCCGTGGCAGCAATTTGGTTTCCATCAGCGCCCTTAATCTGGCTAATTCAATTGAAGATTGATGATTTCGTTGCGTCGGGACTTTGTAGTCCCGACGCCCTATGGTATCGGGATTACAAAATCCCGATACAACAAAATCTTCTCAAGTAAAGGAAATTTAGTTTGAAAAATCGCATTCTGATTGTAGACGACGAAAGGGATATTCGCCGCTCCCTGGCTGGTATTCTCCAGGACGAAGGCTATGAAACACTTAGCGCCGGGCGGGGGGAAAAGGCCCTGGAACTGGTGGCAAAGGAGCCCTTGAACCTGCTGCTGCTGGATATCTGGCTGCCGGGAATCGACGGCCTGGAGGTACTCAGGCGGATTAAACAGCTCAAGCCGGAGTTGGAGGTGATCATGATTTCCGGGCACGGCAATATTGACACCGCAGTCAAGGCTATCAAGCTGGGGGCGTATGACTTTATTGAAAAACCCCTGACCCTGGAAAAGATCCTGCTGGCGGTCTCCCACGCCCTGGATAAGCAGCGCCTGGAGCGGGAAAACCAGTGCTTACGCCAAAAGATGGAGCGGGAGAGTGAAATCCTGGGGCAAAGTAAGGCAGTGCAGGAATTAAAGGCGCAGGTCGCCCTGGTGGCCCCCACTGAGGGGCGGGTGCTGATTTGCGGGGAGAACGGTACCGGCAAAGAGTTGATTGCCCGCGCCATTCATAAACAGAGCCCGCGCGCCGACAACCCCTTTGTGGAGGTCAATTGCGCCGCCATCCCCGAGGAATTGATTGAAAGCGAGCTTTTCGGACATGAGAAGGGCGCCTTCACCGGGGCGGCCGGCCTGCGGCGGGGTAAGTTTGAAATGGCCGACGGGGGCACCCTGTTTATGGACGAAATCGGTGACATGAGTCTGAAAACCCAGGCCAAGGTGCTGCGGGCTATTGAGGAACAAGCCTTTGAGCGGGTGGGGGGGGATAAAAAGGTGCAGGTTAATGTGCGCCTGATTGCCGCCTCAAACAAAGACCTTGCACAGGAAATCAAGCAGGGGCGTTTTCGCGAGGACTTGTACTACCGCCTGCACGTTGTTCCCCTTCAAATTCCCCCCTTGCGGGAGCGCAAGGGAGACATTCCCTTGCTGGTTACTCAATTTCTGCAGCAGTTCTGCGCCCAAAACGGCAAAAAACCCAAAAAACTCAAGCCCTACGCCATGCGCTGCCTGAAGGCTTACTCCTGGCCGGGAAACATCCGTGAACTCAAAAACCTGATTGAGCGCCTGGTAATTATGGTACCTCAGGAGGCCATCCGGCTTTCCGATCTGCCCCTCAGTTTGCGCCAATCCACCCCCGCCGACCAATCCCTTTCCCTCAAGGAGGCCCGCAGCCAGTTTGAGAAGCAACTCCTGGCCGGATACTTGGAAAAAAATAACGGTAGTATTGCCCAAACCGCCCGCGAGCTGAAGATTGCCCGTGAGCATCTGCACCGCAAGCTAAAAAGCTATGGGCTTACCGGGGAATGACGCCAAAAAAATTGTAGGGGTTCCGGGGCAGGAAATTTAGGGTATCTTGAAAAATGAGAATTTTCATTCAATATCAAGGCATGCGAAAAATTTAACCACAGGCATATGCTTGATATTCCGAGGATTAAATTTTGAGCATAACGCAGATATTGGGCGAAAAGGCCATTTTTCAAGGTGCCCTTTAATCTGTCACCTCAAAGCGATAATCTTCAATAGTGGTGTTGGCCAGGAGCTTGCGGCACATCTCGTCCAGTTGCCGCTCGGCGGCCTCCAGGGAGTCCGCAGCAAATTCAAGCTCTATATACTTTCCAACCCGCACCCCCTGCACTTCCCCATAACCCAGGGACTTCAAAGCCTGCTGCACCGCCTTGCCCTGGGGATCCAGCACGCCTCGCTTTAAAGTTACATAAATCTTAGCCTGCCACATTTAACTCTTCCTTCCATAATGGAGCTGTCGCCAAAATGTAGGAGCGCCTTCTAGGCGCGAAGGGTTCCCCGCCACAATTATTCGCGGCAGGATGCCGCTCCTACAATGCGCCGGCACACTTCCTGGTAAGCCTCTTCCACCTTGCCCAGATCGCGCCGAAAGCGGTCCTTATCCAGCTTTTCCTGGGTCTGGGCATCCCACAGGCGGGCGCCGTCCGGGGTAAACTCATCCCCCAGCAGGATTTGCCCCTGATGCCGCCCGAATTCCAGCTTAAAGTCCACCAGGATAATCCCCCGCTCAGCCAAAAAAGCCGAGAGAATCTGGTTAACCCGTAAGGCCTGCTGCTTAACACCGGCTACCTCATCAGGGGTTGCCAGCTCAAAGGCTTTGACGTGTTCCTCAGTAACCATTGGGTCGTCCAGGGCGTCATCCTTGTAATAAAACTCCACCAGGGGAAAGGGCAGCTCCCCGCCCTCTTCCTTGCCGAAGCGCTTGGCCAGACTGCCGGCAATCCGGTTGCGCACCACCACCTCAAGGGGAATAATCTGCAGGCGTTTGACGGCCATCTCCCGTGGGCTTAACTGCTCAATAAAATGGGTCTTTACTCCCTCCCGCTCCAGCAGTTGAAAAATATGGCTGGAAATTTGATTATTGAGCACCCCCTTGTTAACAATGGTGCCCCTCTTTTTGGCGTTAAAGGCGGTAGCGTCATCCTTGAAATACTGAATCAGCACCTCGGGATCAGTGGTTTCATAAAGAATTTTGGCCTTGCCTTCATAGATTTGGGCTTGTTTTTCCATTGATTTTTCTCCCTGGTTAGGCTAGATGAATTGGCGGGCTGACCTCTCTCTGCCTGGCAATTGAGCAAGACACCTCATGCAAAGCGCATTCGGCCAGGGCCTTCTGGTTCTCCTGCCAGACCAAGTCCTCGTGATTATTGATTTCACTAACATGAGCCAGAACTACATGCTGCAAGCGGGGATGATACAACTCCCGCAGCAGGGAAGCGCTTTCTTCATTGGACAAATGCCCCTGGCGTCCCCAGACGCGCTGTTTGACCTCCCAGGGGTAGGGGCCGTTCTTGAGCATCTCCAGGTCATGGTTAGACTCCAGCACTATAAGCTGAGCGCCCTTCAATTTTTCCCTTACCAGATTGCTGGCAAAGCCCAAGTCAGTGGCCAGGGCAACCTTATGCTCGGCGCTGCGAATGATAAAACCTACCGGGTCAACCGCATCGTGGGAAAGACTGAAAGCCTCTATGCTCAGGCTCCCCACTTTAAAGGGAACGCCGTTCTCAAAACACTCTGTCCGGGCCGCCTGGCCCAGGAAGCGCTGCGCCGCCTGGCAGGTAGCCTGGTTAAGATAAATCGGCAGCGGATGGCGCCTGGACAAAACTCCGGCTCCCCCCAGATGGTCGCGGTGCTCATGGGTAATCAGGAGTGCATCAAGCTCCTCCAGTTTTACCCCGATTAAAGCCAGGCGCTGGCCAATCTGACGGGCACTCAGGCCGGCATCAATCAGCAGGCTGGTATCGCCTGCCCGCAAATAAATAGCGTTCCCCTTGCTGCCGCTGCCCAGAACACAAAGCGTAAGGCCGATTGTCCTTCCTCCCTCTTCAATTGACGATTACTTCCTTTCCCCTTTGGGGAGAGGATTGAGGTGAGGTGGCGGGCAATGCCCGCTACCAATTTTACCCCCTCACCCTAGCCCTCTCCCCCAGGGGAGAGGGAACTTTCCTCTTTCAATTGTAAATCTTCAATCCCCTTGCCGGTATGCCCGAAGCCGCCCTCATTGCGCCGGGTGGCGGGCAATTCCGTTACCGGTTCCCATTGCGCTTGGCAAACGGGGCTGATTATCATTTGGGCAATCCGCTCACCCCGCCGCACCACAAACGGCTTCTGTCCCTGGTTAATTAAATGACCTTGACCGGCCCCCGGTAGTCGGCGTCAATGGTGCCGGGGCTGTTGAGCAAACCAATCCCATGTTTGACCGCCAGGCCGCTGCGGGGGCGGATTTGGGCCTCATACCCCGGGGGCAGGGCAATGGCAATCCCGGTGGAAACCAGGCAGCGCTCCCCGGGAGCGATTTCGG
>QIFF01000213.1 GCA_003230635.1 bacterium
CCGCGGGATTTCTTGCGCTCCATCAAAACGGATCTTTTCCCGGATGAGGTTTATGTCTTTACCCCCAAAGGAGAGGTGAAGAGCCTTACCAGGGGGGCGACCCCGATTGATTTTGCCTATAGTATTCATACCGACGTCGGCCATCAATGTGTGGGGGCTAAGGTTAACGGTAAGTTGGTGCCGCTTAGATATATGCTTAACAACGGGGAAATTGTGGAGATTGTCACCGCTCCTAATCATCACCCCAGCCGGGATTGGCTGAAAATCGCCAGGACTTCCCGCGCCCAGAATAGAATTCGCCACTGGTTAAGGGTGCAGCAAAAGCAGCGCAGTATCAGCCTGGGACGCGAAATATGCGAGAAAGAAATGCGGCGTTACAAGCTGAATTTGGGTAAGTTGGAACGGACCGGCAAACTAAAGAAAATTGCCGAGGAGTTCAGTTTCCCGAGTGTGGATGAGTTACTGGCGGCGGTTGGTTATGGAAAGGTTTCCGCCCGCCAGGTGGTGGGCAAGCTGGTGCCGCCGGAGCGTCTTGCCGAGCGCCCGCAGGAGACCCGTTTTAAGAGGGTTCTGAGAAAGGTTACCCCCTCGGGGCGCCAGGCGGTGCAAATCAAGGGAATGAATGATTTGTTGGTTAATTTCGCCAAGTGTTGCAACCCCATCCTTGGCGAGGATGTATTGGGTTTTATTACTCGCGGGCGAGGGGTTTCCATTCACCGGGCGGATTGCCCCAATGCCTTGAGCTTGAGCGACCCCGAGCGGCGGATCGCTGTAGAGTGGGATACCAAGTATGAGGGCACGCAACCAGTGGGGATTGAGGTAGTTTCGGGCAACCGTCATGGTTTATTGGCTGAGGTCACCAAGGCGATTTCTAAGAGCGGGGTCAATATTGTAAATGCCACCATCAAGACATCTGAGGACAACCGCGCCAGTCACAATTTTGTGATAGAAGTTGCCGATGTAAAACAGTTGCGGCGGGTAATGAAAGCCGTGCTGCAAGTCAAGGATGTATTCCGGGTGAAGAGAATAGAGGAGCCTTAAGCTGCCTTTTGCAGTTTACCCGAACGCAGGCATTGGGTGCAGACATTAAGCCGCTTGGGGTGGCCGTTAATCAGTATGCGCGCCCGTTGAATATTGGGGTGCCACTTGCGTTTACTCTTATTGTGAGCGTGACTGATATTGTGGCCGAACTGAACGCTCTTGCCACAAATATCGCATTTACCTGCCATAACTTCTCCAACAAAAAAGGGGTTTTCTTAAAAGGAAAGTTATGCTAACATACCCATTGGATAAAAACAAGGGTTTTTTGAGTAAAAAACTTCTACCAGCAAACGGAGGGGATTATGTTTAACAAGGACATGTCTATCGGTGAGGCCTTGCAGGCTCATCCCAAAGCAATTGAGGTTTTTAACAAATACCACATGGGGTGTTTTTCCTGTATGGGGGCTACCGCTGAGTCGGTTGAAAGCGGGGCTCTAATGCATGGGATTGACCTGGACGCCCTGATGACTGATTTAAATACCTTACTTAAAGACTAAGCGATAGCTATATGAAGCGCCTGCTGCTGCTTTGTGTCTTTCTGGGTTTACTGTTTGGAAGCTTGGCCTGCCAGCCGCGCTTGCTGTGGTGGAAGCAGAAGCCCGATTCCTACCAGTCCGTTTTGCAGCGCTGGACGCAAAAAGGAGAGACTTATCAAGGCCTGAAGACAGTCCTGTCAGCCAGCGCCACCTATCTGCACCCGGCTACCCGACGCGCATACATGCGCCAGTATGCCGCAGACCACCACCTTTCCGAGCAAGAGGAAAAGGAGCTTCTCTCTCAGGAAGAGGCAAAGGCCAAAAACCAGTTGGAATTTATTGTAACCACCTTTAGTGATGACGACGACTGGTGGCAGTTGGACGGCGATACTTCCATCTGGGGTATTTATTTGAGCAACGACAAGGGTGTGCGGGTGAAGCCCCAGGCGGTTGAATATCTTGAGGACGTACCCATCTATATCAAGACCTACTACCCCCTGGTTACCCCCTGGAAAAGGGTCTATCGCCTTACCTTCCCCCTGAAAGTCCAGAATACCCCCCTCCTGGATGAGCAAACCCGCCATTTTAGCCTGGAATTCCTAAGCGCAGTCGCCCAGTTGAAGCTGGACTGGAATATGAAATAGCCTTTATCTCATGCCAGAAAGAATTATTCCCCTAAACCGAAGGGCTGAAGAGTACCCCCTTCAACTAAGCACCTGGCTGGCTCCCCTCCTGGAGAAAATCCAACTGGGGCAGCGGTGTGTCAGCCTGCGGGGGTTGTGGGGTGCCTCGCGCGGTTTGCTGTTGGCCGGTTTACATGTTCTACAAGAGCGGCCGGTGCTGGTGATTACCTCCTCCTCCTCTGAAGGCAGCGCCTTATTCCAAGATATAAACTTCTTCCATAAACTACTTGCTGCCCAGTCTTCTGACAAGCCAGCTTTTTATTTCCCTCCCTGGGAAATCCTGCCTTATGAGCCCCTTTCCCCGCAGCCCGAAATCGCCGCCCAGCGTTTGCAAATTCTCTACCAATTATTAAACGGGAGTGACAGCCCTCTGGTGATTACTCCCGTTTCAGCCTTTATGCAGCGCCTGCTTCCCAAAAAAATCCTGGGCAATGCGGCGGAGTTGTTGGGGGTAGGGGAGGAAATGGAGCGGGAAAGTGTAATAAACTTACTTTGCCAGGGGGGGTACCGGGAAGTTGATATGGTGGAAGCGCGGGAAGAATTCAGTGTGCGCGGGGGAATTATTGACTTTTTTGGCCCCGGCCTGGCACACCCGGTGCGCATAGAATTTTTCGGGGACGAAATTGCTTCCCTGCGCAGTTTTAACTATGAAACCCAGCGCTCTATAAAAGAACTGGAAGAGATCATAATCCTGCCCGCCCGCGAGGCCATTCTTAATCCTCAAACCATTAAAAAGCTTACCCGGAACATCCGGCAGCAATCACCCAGTAGGGGCGGACCTCCGTGTCCGCCCTTTCACGGCAGGGGCGACACAGAGGTCGCCCCCTACCACGAGGAGCTTTTAGCTCGTCTGGAATTAGGAGAGCACTTTGCCGGAATCGAGCAATACATCCCCTTTCTTTATGAGAAGACCGAACTTTTGCTGGACTATCTGCCGCCTAATGCCTTAATTGTTTTGGATGAACCGGATTATATAGAAAAGCGGGGTGTGGATTTTGAGCACAAGGTAAAGCAGGAGTACCGGCAAATCGGCGACACCCCGTATCCCCCGCCCGGTGAGAGCTATTTGTCCTGGGAGCAAAGCAAGAAGATTTTGAGTAAATACCCCCGAATCAACCTGGCTTCCTTTCAAGGGGGCGTAGTAAAACGAAGCCCCTTACCCCAGTCTAAGCGCAAGGCTGCTTCAGGCCCCCTGAAGTATGAGGTTAAGTCACTGGATTTGGTTAAGCTGAGAATACAAAGCCGACAAGAGAAAGGGGTTTTGGAGCAGTTAGCGGGGAGCCTGCGCCGCTATTTAGATCAGGGGCGGCAAGTACTGATAGTCTGTGCCAGTGAGGGGCAGGCTGAGCGTATGCAGGAGTTGTTGTTGGACTATGACCTGTTGGCCGGCCTAGTCTCTCCCTCTCCCCTTGGGGGAGAGGGTTGGGGTGAGGGGGGACTTGATGTTTCGGCTTCTCCCCAGGCCGAACGACCGAACCTTTCAATCACAGTGGGAGACCTGAGCGCCGGATTTAGTTTGCCCGCCCTTTCCCTGGTGATTTTGAGTGAGAGCGACATTTTCGGTGAGCCGAAAAAGCCCCGTCCCCGCCCCCACTATCGCAGCAGCCGTTTCCTTTCCACCCTTAGTGATTTGCAGGTGGGTGACTATGTGGTGCATGTGGACAGCGGGATTGGGCGTTATCTGGGATTGAACAAGCTGGAGGTGGACAATAGAATAATTGATTTTCTACTGCTTGAGTACCAGGATAACGACAAGCTGTATGTGCCCCTGGATCGCCTTTACCTGGTGCAAAAGTACCTGGGAGGGAGTGAGGAAAAGGTAGAGCTGCACAAACTGGGGGGGCGCAGATGGGCGCGCCAGAAGGCAAGCGTCAAGGCCGGTCTGCTCCAGATGGCGGACGAGTTAGTCAAGCTGTATGCCAGCCGCCAGGTGCTGGGCGGCTTTACCTTTTCTCCGGACAGCCACTGGCAGAGAGAGTTTGAAGCCGCCTTTGACTATACGGAGACCCGGGATCAAATAAGGGCTATTGAGGAAGTCAAGTTTGACATGGAGCGGGAGCAGCCCATGGATCGCCTGGTTTGCGGGGATGTGGGTTACGGCAAAACCGAGGTGGCGCTGCGGGCGGCCTTCAAGGCGGTGGAGAGCGGCAGGCAGGTGGCCTTTCTGGTTCCCACCACCGTCCTGGCCCAGCAGCATTTGGCCACTTTTTCCCAGCGTCTGGCCCCCTATCCCTTCAGGGTGGAAATGCTCAGCCGCTTCAAAACCCCCAGGGAGCGGGCCAAGATTATAGAAGGCTTGAGGGACGGCACGGTGGATATTGTCATTGGCACGCATGCTTTATTGCAAAAGAATATAAAATTCGCTCATCTGGGCTTGCTGGTGATTGACGAGGAGCAGCACTTTGGGGTCAGGCACAAGGAGAAAATAAAATCCCTGCGCCGGCAGGTGGATGTGCTTACCCTGACTGCCACCCCCATTCCCCGCACGCTGCATTTTGCCCTCTCCGGGCTGCGGGATTTAAGTATTATTGACACCCCGCCCGAGGGGCGGCTGGACATTCACACCGAAGTGATTACCTTTGACGAGACAGTCATTCGCGAGGCGATTTTGCGGGAAATGGAGCGCGCCGGGCAGGTCTTTTTTGTCCACAACCGGGTGGAAAATATTGAGCAGATTGCCGATCTGGTGCGCCGCCTGGCGCCGGAGGCCCGCCTTGGTGTAGCCCACGGCCAAATGCCGGAAAAGATGCTGGAAACGATTATGTTAAAGTTCCTGAAGGGTGAGTACGACGTTTTGGTTTGCACTACCATCATTGAATCCGGGCTGGATATTGCCAACGCCAATACCATGATTATCAATCGGGCCGATACCTTCGGCCTGGCCCAGTTATACCAGTTGAGGGGCAGGGTAGGGCGCTCGGCTCACCGGGCTTACGCCTACCTGCT
>QIFF01000361.1 GCA_003230635.1 bacterium
TTAAAAGTCGGGATTTGCGGGGAACACGGCGGGGAACCCTCCTCGGTGGAATTCTGCCACCGGGTAGGACTGGACTATGTCAGCTGCTCCCCCTACCGCATACCCATCGCCCGCCTGGCCGCCGCCCATGCCAAGCTGAAAGAAAACACAAGGGTATCTTGAAAAATTAGAATTTTCATTCAAGATCAAGGCATGCGAAAAATTTAACCGCAGGCATATGTTTGATATTCCGAGGATTAAGTTTTGAGCATAACGCAGATATTGGGCGAAAAGGCCATTTTTCAAGGTGCCCACAAGGTTGATGTTGTAAGGTGCCCGTAAGTCTATATTGAGTTTGGGGGATACATTTGATGTTTCGGTCTGTCCTCAGGCCGAAACCAGTAAGGGGTGCGATGCCCTTCAAGCTTTCGGCTTGAGACAAGCCGAAAGATCTAAACATAAAAAGGTGTTACTTCTACAAATCGGATATCCCAAGCCTTATTCGCGGCAGGGATGCCGCTCCTACCAGTTGCAATTGCTGCTATTTTTCAACGCATTCCCATAGTATTTTCCTTGACTTATGAACCATTTTCTGGGATAATGAAAGCTGTTAAATTATCTTATTTAGCACAAGCAATATCTGAGGAGAATTGATGCCAGAGAGCCAGCGCATTCCGGTAAATATTGAAGATGAGATGAAGGTTTCCTACCTGGATTACGCCATGAGCGTGATTGCGGGCCGAGCCCTGCCTGATGTGCGCGACGGGCTAAAACCCGTGCACAGGCGCATTCTTTACGCCATGTATGAACTGGGCTTGCTCTGGAATAAGCCTTTCAAGAAATCGGCCCGGGTGGTAGGTGAGGTTTTGGGTAAATTCCATCCCCACGGGGATATAGCGGTTTATGACGCCCTCACCCGCATGGTGCAGGATTTTTCCCTGCGTTATCCCCTGGTTGACGGCCAGGGCAACTTCGGCTCCACGGATGGGGATTCCCCGGCTGCCATGCGTTATACCGAGGTGCGCCTGGCAGCGGTTAGTGAGCAGATGCTGCTGGATATTGACAAGCAGACGGTGGATTTTGCCCCCAACTTTGATGAGTCATTAGAGGAGCCTACCGTGCTGCCGGCCAAGCTGCCGAACCTGTTGATTAACGGTTCCTCGGGGATTGCGGTGGGTATGGCCACCAACATTCCGCCCCACAACCTGGCTGAGATAATAGAGGGGGTGCTTATGCTGATTGACAATCCCCTGACGGAAGTCTCCCAGTTGATGCAGGTAATCAAGGGGCCGGATTTTCCCACCGGGGCCTTTATTTACGGTCACAAGGGTATCAAGGACGCTTACACCACCGGCCGCGGCCTGGTTCAGTTACGCGCCAGGGCTAATATTGAGGAGCACAAGGAACGGGCCAGGATTGTGGTTACCGAAATCCCCTACCAGGTAAACAAGGCCCGCCTGGTGGAAAAGATCGCTGGGCTGGTCAAGGAAAAAAAACTGGAGGGAATTGCCGACCTGCGGGATGAGTCCGACCGCGAGGGCACCCGGGTGGTAATTGAGTTAAAACGCAATGAAATAGCCCAGGTTATTCTCAACAAGCTGTATAAACTTACCCCCATGCAGACCACCTTTGGGGTGAACATGCTGGCTATAGTGGATAAGCAGCCGCGTCTCTTGACCCTCAACGAAATACTCCTGCTGTATATTAAGCACCGGCGGGAGGTGGTGGAGCGGCGCACCCGCTTTGAGTTGGCCAAGGCCGAGGCGCGCCTGCACCTCCTGGAGGGGCTGAAAATCGCCCTGGACAACCTGGATGAGGTAATCGCCCTGATTAAAAAGTCTTCTTCCCCACAGGAGGCCTGCCAGGGTTTGATGAGCCGTTTTGAGCTTACCAAAATCCAGGCCCAGGCCATCCTGGAGATGCGCCTGCAGCGCCTGACCGCCCTGGAACAGGACAAAATCCACATTGAGCACACCAAGTTATTGATGGAAATCGCCCGCCTGCAGGCCATTCTGGACAGTGAGCCCCTGCTGCTGAGCATTATCAAAGAGGAACTGCTGGCGATCAAGGAAAAATATGCCAATCCGCGCCAGACGGCAATTCTCCCCCGGGAGGCCGAGCTTACCCTGGAGGATTTGATTGTGGATGAAGAGGCGGTGGTAATTATCACTCATCAGGGCTATATCAAGCGCAATCCCCTGCGCCTTTACCGCCTGCAAAAAAGAAGCGGGCAGGGAATGCGGGGGGTAACTACCAAGGAAACGGATTTTGTGGAACATCTTTTCGTTTGCTCCACCCATGCCTACCTGCTCTTTTTCAGCGATATGGGGCGTGTTTACTGGCTTAAAGTCTATGCGCTGCCGGAGGCCGGCCGCCAGGCTAAGGGAACGGCGATTGTCAATCTGCTGCCCTTGGCCCCTGGAGAAAAAATCAGCGCGGTGGTTCCCATTCGCGAGTTTGTTGAGGATAAGTATCTGGTGATGGCCACCAAGCGGGGAACGATTAAAAAAAGCCCCCTGAGCGCTTACAGCCGCCCGCGCAGCGGGGGAATTATCGCCCTTGATTTGCTGGAGGGCGACCGCTTGATCAGCGTTAAAATGAGCGACGGGGAACAAGAAATCTTTCTGGGCACCCGCCTGGGGCGGAGCATTCATTTTAGGGAGTCCGATGCGCGCAGTATGGGGCGGGTGGCCCGCGGGGTGCGGGGGATTCGCCTGGCCCCCAAAGATGAGGTGGTGGGCATGGAGGTAGTCAATCCCGACAGCACCATTCTCACCGTTACCGAAAACGGGTACGGCAAACAGACCCTGCTCAAGAGATACCCCCTCATTCACCGGGCCGGCAGCGGGGTAATTAACATCAAGATCAGCAAAAGAAACGGGGCAGTGGTGGGGATTAAACAAACCTCACCGGAAGACACAATAATGCTGATCACCGCCCAGGGCACCATAATCTGGATGGCGGTAAATGAAATCTCCACTATCGGGCGCTCTACCCAGGGGGTAAGGCTCCAGAACCTGGGGGAAGGCGACAAGGTAGTAGCCATTGCCCACCTGGCGGAAAAAGACGAAGAAATCCCGGAATAGCGCCGTTGCTAAACTCAGTGGCAAGGACTGGAATTCTTATCAGTAAGCCCTTCCGGGAGTGAATCACCCATTGGTATAACATCTTGGGCGCAGAAAGATAAAAACAGCCATATCAATTCCTGACAATTTATTTGCCGCAGTGGAGAAAACAGCTAAAAAGTTAAATCTCTCTCGCAGTCAGCTCTTTGTTGTAGCAGTGAGGGATTACCTTGCCAAACAAAATAACAAGGAATTACTGGAAGCCCTAAATGAGGCCTATTCGGAAGAGGACACCAGGAAAGAGCTAGAATTAAAAAAACAGACTAAAAAATATTGGTCTTTCGGCTTGTCCTCAAGCCGAAAGTACCAATGGCCACGGTAGCCAAAATTTTAGAGAGACTTCCAAAGACTGGAGGCCTTATGTCTGAAAAACTTGCCAATCTTCCGGGTTTTGATGATTTTATTGGTCAAGAAAAAGTTAAACAAAGGATGCAGGTTTATGTTGAATCAGCTAAGATTAGAGAAGCCCCTTTATATCATACCCTGTTTGTTGGCCCTTCTGGTTTAGGCAAGAAAACAATGGCCTACATAATTACCAATGAATTAGGGGTGAATTTTCGAATTAGCTCTGCTTCTTATATTGAACGAGTGGGCGACATGGCTGCCATATTAACCAACTTAAACGAGCGAGATATTCTTTTTATAGAAGATATGCATCGGATAAACAAATATGTAGAAGAAATTCTCCCCCGGGCCATGAAAGACTTCCAACTTGACATAGTTATTGGGCAAGGAGAATCAGCAAGATCCATCCTTTTAGATTTACCTAATTTCACTCTGATAGGCTCTACTTCTAAAAGGAAATTGTTGTCTCATTCTTTATTGGAACAGTTTGGAATCATTGAAGAATTTGTACCTTTTTCCATAGAAGAATTACAACAAATAATTTTAATCGAGGATAAGGTGCTTGATATTCAAATCGAACCTGAGGCTGCGTTTAAGATTGCTGAATTTTCTAATGGAACGCCTAAAATAGCCCTTCGTCTGCTAAAGCAAATCAGGGATTTCGCTATAGTAAAAAACGAAACTGTAATTAATGAACAACTGGTTGCCAGTTGCATTAAGGTTTTGGGTATAGATGGTGTATCTTTAGCTTCCAATCCCGAAAAAAACTCAAGATTTATTCCCGAAAATGTGCGGAATAAGGTTTGGCGGAGGGATAAAGGTAAATGTGTTCAGTGTGAAACCAATAAAAACCTAGAATTTGATCATATTATTCCTTTCTCAAAAGGGGGATCAAATACTGCAAGAAACTTGCAGTTACTTTGCGAAAAATGCAATCGGGAGAAATACAATAAAATATAACCAGCAGTAAATTTTTGTGTAGTCGGGAACCCTTCCCGATACAAGTTAGAGTAGGGTGGGCTTTGCCCACCATCAAGAAAAAAAGCAGGAGTAGGGCCTTTAGGCCCGTGTATTCTTTTCACCTCTTCACGAGGCTAAAGCCTCTACTCCCCAAAAAAGTTGGCTGAGAAGTTGGTAGGTACAGCTCACCCTACTCGTTGGAATAATGAAAAAAATGACCGCTCAAGAAATCCGTAGCGCTTTTTTAGAATATTTTCGCAAGCAGGGGCATACGATTGTTCCCAGTTCTCCCCTGGTACCCCAGGACGATCCCACCTTATTATTTACCAATGCCGGAATGGTGCAGTTCAAAGAGGTTTTTCTGGGTACTGATAAGCGCCCCTACCTGCGGGCGGCCAGTTGTCAGAAGTGCGTGCGTGCCGGGGGCAAACATAATGACCTGGAAAATGTAGGGCACACCGCCCGCCACCATACCTTCTTTGAGATGCTGGGTAATTTCTCCTTTGGGGATTACTTTAAGCAAGATGCCGTCCGCTTCGGCTGGGAGTTTTTGACCGAGTGCTTGAAATTGCCCAAAGAAAAGTTGTGGGTGACTGTCTTTACCGAGGATGACGAGGCGGAAAAACTCTGGCGCCGGATTGGGGTACCTGTTGAGCGGATTGTGCGCCTGGGGGAGAAGAATAATTTCTGGTCTATGGGTGAAGAAGGC
>QIFF01000094.1 GCA_003230635.1 bacterium
CACCACACCCAAGCGGTGGACTTGGCTCTTATTGAAGGAGCAATGGGGCTTTATGACGGCGCCCAGGGGGAGGGGGGAGCCGGCAGCAGCGCCGAATTGGCCAAGCTGCTGAATGCGCCGGTCTTGTTAGTGATAGACGCCAAGGGAATGGGGCAGAGCGTTGCCGCTATGGTCTTGGGTTACCGGGAATTAGACAAAAATCTCAATCTGGCCGGGGTAATTCTCAACCGGGTAGGCTCCTCCAGCCATTATCAACTTTTAAAAGAAACCATTCAGCAGGAAACCGGCTTGCCCGTCCTGGGTTATCTGCCCCGTTGCGAGAAGTTGGTTTTAGCGGAACGCCACCTGGGGTTAATGCCCCAGGAAGAACAGGATAACAAACACTTCTGGGACAAGCTGCTAAGCTTAGCCGGCCAACACCTGGAGTTGGAAGCAATCCTGGCCCTGGCTCGCCAGAATTTGGTCCGGCAGGCTCCTCCCCTCCCCGCTTTTACCCCCCGTTTATTTGTCCAACCATCCGCCGGCCGGCGGGTAAAGTTAGCGGTGGCTAAGGACAAGGCTTTTCACTTCTACTATCAGGATAACCTGGATTTGCTCAGCCATTGGGGAGCGGAACTGGTTTACTTCAGCCCTTTGCAGGACAAAAGCCTGCCCCCCGGCAGTTGCGGGATCTATCTGGGGGGTGGGTATCCCGAACTTTTTGGCCAGGAATTAAGCGCCAATACCTCTCTTTTGGCCAATTTGCGCCAGAGCCATCAGAAGAGAATACCAATCTATGCCGAATGCGGGGGGCTGATCTATCTCAGCCAGGGATTATCCACTGGAAACGGCAATTATTATCCCCTGCTGGGGCTTTTGCCTGCCAGAGCTCGCATGTTAAATAAGCGCCAGGCCCTGGGCTATGTAAAGCTGAAGGTCTTGCGTGACAATTTACTCAGCCTGGAGGGAGAAGAATTACGAGGGCATGAGTTCCACTGGTCCACTTTGGAGGGATTAGCCCCAAATACCGCTTACGCTTACGCCTTGAGCAACACCCGCGGTAAAAAACGCGGCCTGGACGGCCTGATGAGGCCCAATTTATTGGCATCCTATGCCCATTTGCACTTTGCCTCCCATCCCGCCCTGGGGCAGCGTTTGGTGCAAGCCTGCCGGCGCTATAGTGAGATGTAGTTGCCTGATTCATCAGGCAAGTCCCCCCTCACCCCAGCCCTCTCCCCACTGGGGAGAGGGAGTACCCAATAAATTGGGCGACTACATAAAAAACTGCACTACCGGGAACTAACTTCATGAAGTCTAAAACCATTATGGACGTAGGAGAGCACGACTTACTCCAGCTAATTCGCCGGCGTTGGGGGAAAACCACCCCTGGGCTGGTGGTGGGCATGGGGGATGACGCCGCCGTGTTTGAGTTGGATGCGCAGCGGCGGGGATTGGCAACCTGCGATCTGTTGATAGAAGAGGTACATTTTGAACGTTCTTGGATAACCCCCAAACAATTGGGGCACAAGGCCCTGGCGGTAAATTTAAGTGACATCGCCGCTATGGGAGGCATCCCGCGCTTTGCCTTGATAAGCTTGGGTGTGTCTCCCCGACTGCCCCTCTCCTGGCTGGAGGAATTCTACCAGGGGCTGGGGGAACTGGCCGAGCGCCAGGGAGTAGTCATCGCCGGGGGGGATACCTGCTCCTCGACAAAAATAATCATTAATATAACGGTACTGGGCGAGGTACAAAAAGATGAATTGTTGCTGCGTTCCGGGGCTAAGGTGGGCAACCAAATTCTGGTAACCGGAACCCTGGGGCAGGCGGCCGCCGGTCTGGCAATTCTGCAAACAAACCAGGCAACAACAACAGACTCTCCCCTAATCCGAAAACAGCTTCAGCCAGAGCCGCGCTGCCGGGAGGCGCGGGTCATTGCCGCTTCTGGTTTAGCCACCGCCATGCTGGATTTAAGCGACGGTCTGGCTACAGATATTACTAATTTGACCCAAGCAAGTCAAGTAGGCGCCAGGGTCTGGCTCAATCGCCTTCCCATATCCGGCTACCTGAAGGAGCGCGCCCCCGGCCTGGGAAAAAGTGCCCACGATTTGGCCCTCTGCGGGGGAGAGGATTACGAGTTGCTCTTGAGCGCCCCGCCTTCAGCGGTCGCCCCCCTGCAAAAGGCCCTGGCAGGCTGCAACTGCCCCCTGACGGTGATTGGAGAAATCCTCCCTGCACAAGACGGCCTCCAACTACTTGATGCCCACAACAATTCCCAACTCTGGCCCCAGGGGTATCAGCACTTTCAATAAACAAAAAGCAAAAAAATTCCCTTCCAGATGATTGCCATTGCCCCAGGAGTGTGTTACAATTTTCTCATAAAAATTCTAAATCGTGGGGGAACAACCGCCAAGTGGACTTGGACAAAGAACTTCACAGCCTGATTAAGTTGGTCAGTAATGTAACAGACGCTCATACTGCCTCCCTGTTCTGGTTGTCCCCGAATGGAAACGAGTTGGCCCTGCGCAGCTTTCACACCCTGAGCAAGCATCTCAAGCCCGGGGTTAAAATTGAGCTGGGCAGCGGCTTGATCGGCTTGGTAGCCCGCCAGGGCAAGTCGGTCAATGCCTCTCCCTTCAAACGTGACCCCAAAACCCTCCAGCTTTATACGCAAGAAGAAAACATCAAATCCTTTTTGGCAGTGCCGGTAAAGACGGGCAAACAGACCAGGGGGGTGCTGTGCGTGGACAGCAAAAGGGGCTTTTTCTTTACCCCCAAGATGGAAAAAATCCTGAATCAATTTGCCGACTACTTCAGCCAGTTGATTCAGCGCGATAGTGAACACCAGATTACCAAAGAGCAGGCCAATGGATACCTGCATCTTTACAATCTTTACCAAGGACTAAACGGCTTTCACAAGGAAAATATCTTTGATTTATTGATCAGCATTTCACGTCAACTGTTTGATTTCAACAGCTGTCTGCTTTCCACCCTTGACGAAAGCAAGCGCAGCTTAACGGTAAGGCTAATTGAAGGCGGTGATGCTTCCCCCCGTGTCCTGCAAAGGAAATTTCCCGCCCAGGAGGGAATGGCCAGCCTGATTTTGCGCACCAAAAAACCCCTCCTGCTGACAGACTTGCAATCCCGGACGGCGCCGTTTTGTATCTTCGCCCAGGACGACCCCTTTCAGGGGATTGCCTGTTTTATGGGATTACCCTTGCTGGTCAACGACCAGGCGATTGGTTTCCTGGGCTTTACCAGCAAAAAACCACGCGCCTTCAAAGAGCAGGACCTGCAACTGGCTTCGGTTCTGAGTTTTCAGGCCTCCTCGGCCATATCCCTGACCCGCGCCTACGAGCAGGTGCGCCATAAGGACAAAGTGGACAGCCTCACCGGACTGGCCACCCACAGTTGGTTACACTGCCAGCTTGAGCAGACCTTTGGCGAGGCCGACAAGCAGGACCCCTTTGCTTTGCTCCTGCTGGATATAGACGGCTTTAAGCGAGTTAACAAAAAACACAGCTACCAGGTGGGGGATGAACTGCTCAAGAAGGTAGCCCGAATTTTGCTGCGCCTGGTGCGGGATAATGACTTGGTTGTGCGCTTTGCGGGAGAGGAATTTTGCATTTTACTCAAAAGCAGCCGTCGCTCAAGGGCAAACAGCGTTGCCGAACGCATTCGCCGGGTCATTCAGCAAACCGTTTTTGTAGTCCAGGGACGTGAAATTAAACTCACCGTCAGCATAGGCGTAGCCGGTTATCTGGAGGACGCCCTTTCCAAAGAAGAATTACTAAGCTGTGTGAAATCAGCCTTAGCCCAGGCCAAGAATAAAAGGAACTGCGTTTGCAGCTTCAACAAACTGCCGTCAACCTAACTAGGAACTAATGATGGGTCACTTAAATCCAATTATTTTTGTGCATGGTATTCAAGGATCGTGGTTGAAAAATCAATATCCCGTTGATTACCAGGATGAAATTTACTGGACCGGAGTTTTAACCAAAAAATTTAATAAAATCCACTTAAGCAGTGTTAATAACAGCGTTGATAGAGATATTAACAAGTTCATTTTTTCCCATCAAGCAATACCCCTTATATACGAATCAATTGTAGAAGAGCTGCGGGAAGAGGTAACAGAACACACATATGTTTTTACCTACGATTGGCGCAAGGATAACAGGTTCTCTGCTGAGAAACTAAAAGAGTTCGTAGAATTGGTTTTAATAAAGGCACAAACTCATGCAGAAGAAAAAGACCAAGAGATTCCTACAAAGGTCTCACTAGTTGGACATAGCATGGGAGGAATGGTCATAAAATGGTATGTTACTCAAATCTTAAAAGGCCAAGCTAATAGTAAAATTGATAAAATTGTTACGGTTGCCACTCCCTATCGGGGAAGCCTTAAAGCCGTAGAGGCTCTTCTTCCGGGAGCCCGCAATTTTTTTGGTTTAGAAACTAACAAGGCCATGCGTAGAGCTTCCCGAACTTTTCCCGGAGTTTATCAACTTTTGCCCTCTTGGGAGGATGCTGTAGTTAATAAGGATACGGGCAAAGGTGTTGATATTTTTAATCAAGAATTTTGGCAAGAAAACCTTGTAGAAAAAATGAAAGAAAAATATGGTGAATCCTTTTTCCAAAGCATGTTAGACGAGGCTAGAGGCTTTACTAAAATTGTAAGTGAAGATTATCCACCGAATATAATAGACAATTTTTACTGTATTTATGGATCAGGTAGCGATACCTTGAAACAAGTTGAAGTTGATTTAGAAAATGAAAACCGGTTCGATTTTCAAAATGCAGCGGCAGATGGAGAGGGTGATGGAACAGTACACAAATCCTCTTCCTATGTAAAGGCACACAGTCATTTCGAAGATAAAAAACATCTGCTTGACGTAGCAGGTGGCCAGCATGCACAAATGCCAAATCACGGTGCCGTGCAGGATTACATTGTTAGTACTTTTACTGAGTGCAAATTCCTACGTTCCTTTGAGTCAAAACGCTAAGAATATTTAAAGTGTCATATGGGTGCCTTGAAAAATGAGAATTTTCGTTCAATATCAAGGCATGCGAAAAATTTAACCGGAGGTATATGTTTGATATTCCGAGGATTAAATTTTGAGCATAACGCAGAGAATAACGCAGAGATTGGACGAAAAGGCCATTTTGCAAGGTGCCCATATAAGCTAGCTACACCACAACTAGGAGAAAAACATGTTATTTGACTGGCTACTGGGTCTATTCTCCCAGGATATAGCCATTGACCTGGGAACAGCCAACACCCTGGTCTATGTGAAGGAAAAAGGGGTGGTGGTTAACGAGCCATCAATCGTAGTGATCAACAAAAACACTGACGAGGTGGTTTGCATCGGGCACGAGGCCAAAAAGATGTACGGCAAGACCCCCCAGGGGATTGAGGCCATCCGCCCCATGAAGGACGGGGTAATTGCTGATTTTGATATTACCAGGCTTATGATCCGGCATTTTATTGAAAAGGCCTTTGACCGCAGCAGCTTTATCCGTCCCCGCATGATGATCTGTGTTCCTTCGGGGATTACACAGGTGGAAAAAAAAGCGGTAATTGAATCCGCTGAACAATCCGGGGCGCGCCAGGTAATGCTGATTGAGGAACCCATGGCGGCGGCAATCGGGGCCGGGCTTT
>QIFF01000350.1 GCA_003230635.1 bacterium
GCCAGGACAAAGTTCAGCAGCAGTATATCAATCTCCAGGCTGGCTCCGGCCAGGGTAAAGAAGACCACAAAAATCGGCAGTTGTACATCCTCCAGGGCGTGGAAGACATTGCCGGGAGGGGAAAGATTGGCGATTACCACCCCGCTGGACATGTTGAGCAGCAGCGCCGAAAGGCCGATTTGCTCCGCCAGCTCTCCCAGCAGAATGGTCACCCCCAGCAGAATGATTAGGGTCTCATGCCGGTCGCGGGTGTGTTTGAGCATTTGTAGAATCAGCAGCCCGCCCCCGATTCCGGCCCCTATTGAACCCAGTATTTCCCACACGGGCAGCAAGAAAAGTTCCAGATTGCTTCCCCCTTTAGTCAGCATGGTAACTACAGCCGAGGCTACGCCGAAGAGCATCAGGCAGGCGGCGTCATCCAGGGCTACCACCGCCAGCAGGGTTTCGGTCAGCGGGCCTTTGGCCTTTAACTCCTGGATTACCGTTACCGGGGAGGCCGGGGCGGTGGCCGAAGCAATAGCCCCTAAGAGGATACAGACCTCCAGAGAGACCGGCAGCAGCAGCTTGGTGGCCAAAAAGACCACTACAAAGGCACCCACCACCTGAACCACGGTGATTACCAGCACGCTGCGGCCGATGGTTTTTAAGCGCTCAAACTGCAAGCTGCCGCCGATAATCAGGGCGACTATACTTAGCCCCAAAACCTCAATAACCCGGTACTGCTCTATATGGTGGGAGTGGATGATGTCTAAATGACCGAAGACAATACCGGCCAGCAGGTAGCCGGTCACCGCCGGCAGCTTGAGCTTGTTGGCTGCCTTGCCCCCCAAAAAACCCCCCAGCAGCAACACTCCCAGGGCAATTATATCGTTGTTGAAAAAGTTAAGTATAGTATCCATATAGTTCCTTGTAGGGTGGGCTGCGCCCACCAATTATGAGAGGTGGGTATAGCCCACCCTACAGCATCAACTCGCGCAATTTAGCCCCAATGTCCTCCGCCTGCATCAGCACCTCCCCCACCAAAATCGCCGCCACCCCGGCTTGGGACAGGCGCTGCACCTGCTCCCGGGTTTTAATCCCGCTTTCGCTGACCACAACCTTATCTGGGGGAACATCCGCCAGCATACTTAGCGTGGTTTCAATATTCGTTTCCATTGTATCCAGGTTGCGGTTATTGATGCCCACCAAAGGGGGATCAAGCAGCAGCGCCCGATCCAGTTCCCGGTAGACATGCACTTCAATTAAGGCCGCCAAGCCAAGCTCAGCGGCCAGGGCGTACAAATCCGCCAACTGCTCCTTGCTTAAGGCCGCCGCAATCAGCAGCACGGCATCGGCGCCCGCTGCTTTGGCCTCGTACACCTGGTAAGGATCAAAGATAAAATCCTTGCGCAGCAAGGGCAGGGTCACCTCCCGGCGGATGTTTATTAAATTCGCCAGAGAACCGCCGAAGAAGCGCTGTTCAGTCAGCACGGAAATAGCAGCCGCCCCGGCCTGGGCATAAATTTGAGCAATTTCTCTTGGGTTGCAAGGATCTCGCAGGACGCCTTTGGAGGGAGAGGCCGGTTTTACCTCGGCGATCACCTGCAACCCGGGCGCACTCAAAACCCCAACAAAGTCCCTGCCCTGCCCTGTCTCGGCCAGCTCGGCCTTTAACTTCTCCAAAGGGACTTTGCGTTTGGTCTCTTTTAGTTCCTCTTTTTTGTGCGCTATGATTGTGTCTAAAATGGACATGATTTTAAAAGCGGTAGATGGAATATGGCAGGTGGAATATGGGGGAAAATCATCCCCACCTACCACCTACCTTTTTACCCCGTTCCCCCCACCACAATTTGCGGCAGCAGGAGGGTGGGCTGACCGTCGGAGACGGGCGCTCCCTGGCCGTCCTTGCCGCAGGTGCCGATGGTAAAACCCAGGTCGTTGCCCACTGCTTCCACCTCTTGCAGAACCCGGGGGCCGTTGCCGATTAAATTTGCCCCCCGCACCGGCAGGGTTGCCTCACCGTTTTCAATCAGGTAACCTTCGCTGACCTCAAAGACAAAATCGCCGTTGACGGTATTGACCTGCCCCCCGCCCAGGCGGGTTACCAGCAAACCCTTTTTCACCGAGCGGATTATTTCCTGCGGGTCGCTCTCCCCCGGGGTAATCAGGGTATTGGTCATGCGGGGGATGGGCACGTGTTTATAGCTCTGGCGCCTCCCGTTCCCCGTAGAAGAGGCCCCGTCCTTCATAGCGCTCAGGCGGTCATACAAATACCCGCGCAGAATCCCTTTTTCCACCAGCAGGGTTTTTTGTCCCTCCACTCCATCATCGTCGTAACGATAGGAGCCGCGCCTCCCGGGCATAGTGGCGTCATCCACCACAGTAATCAAGGGGGAAGCCACCTGCTCCCCCAGGCGCTTGGAATAGACCGAAAGCCCGTTCTGCACCAAATCAGCCTCCAGGCCGTGCCCAATCGCCTCATGCACCATGGTTCCCCCCGCCTGACCGGAAAGCACCACCGTCATCTTGCCCGCCGGTGCCGGGCGGGCTTCCAGCATCATCAAGGCCCGCCGCCCGGCCTGAGTAGCCAACTCAGCAGCGGTGGTCTCATCTACCATGGGGAAGCCGGCTGAGCCGCCGCACACCTCGTATCCGGTCTGGATTAAATTCCCCTCGGCGGCCACCACCTGCACCATAAAGACAAACCCCCGCCGCTCGTCCCGACAAAAAAGCCCCAGGGAATTGGTAATCTTGACCCGCTGGCGAAAATCCCCATACACCACCTTGACCTGCACAATGCGCTTATCCAGGGCGCGGGCGGTTTGATTGGCATGTTCCAAAAGGGCTACCTTGCCAGTGGTGCTTAAATCATCTTCCTGCTCATCGGACAATGGATTGGGTTGATTCAGTTCCTTGACAGCAATCTTTTCCCCGCCGCTCTCTACAGCCTGAGACAGGGTATCCGCCAGGCCGAGCAGCCCCTGCTCAGAAAGGTCGTTGCTATGGGCATAAACCGTTCTTTCCTGCTGAATTACCCGCAGGCCGGCACCAGCCTCGCTCCCGCTTACCACATCCTCTATTTTATTATCCTCACAGCTAATCCTGGTGCTGGAACGCTTTTCCAGGTAAAGCTCGGCGAATTGCCCCCCGCGCTTTAAGGCTTGCTTGAGAATCTTCGCAATGTTTTGAATGGTTCTTCCTCCCTCTTGTTTGAAAGGCACCCTGAATTATTTAATATCCAGGTATTCCACCAGGAGATCCACAATTTCCAGGGCTTCCACCCCGCTCACTGCCTTGTCCGGCAAGAAAGTGCCCTCATGCTTTTGATAAGGGGCAAACAACCCCAGGCTGCTGACCCGCATAATGGCTTGATAATACTGGTTTTCCGGAGAAATGTCGGTAAAAATTATTGGCCTGGACAGGGGCTTTATCCCCTTGCGGAAGGGCTGCTCGCCCAGAATGTCGTCCAGAATGGCGGCCAGTTCCCCCCGGCTAACCACCTGGGAGGGGAGAAAATTGTGATTGGGATAGGGCTGCATCCAGCTACGCTTGACGGTGTAGCTAATCAACTGCTCCGCCCAATGACCGGCAATGTCCGGGATAATCAGGGGCGCCTCGCCGCTGGTCTTTGCTGAGTGGGGCAGGGAACGCAAATTGACCGCCAGCAGAGCAGCCAACTCACCCCGGGTAAGGATTTGGTTGGAACTGATTTGCAAATACTCTTGCGGCAAATCCATTAAGCGGTAAAAATTGCTCTGCGCCTCCGTAAGCAGCGCTTGTACCTCGGGCTGATCCGGCTGCAAAACCAGGCTGTGCTGAAAGGCATGGCGCGCCCGGTCATAAGCAGCGCTTTGCAGGTGAAGCTTTCCCGCCTCATTCCAGACCAGGGGCAAATCAGGCTTAATCTCCAGGGCTTTCTCATAGCTTTTGAGCGCCTGCAAAATTTGCCCCTTATCCTGCTGAATATGCCCCAATTCCAGCCAGGCCGGGTAGAGCTTGGGGTCATTCCTTAAGGCCTTTCCCAGGGCAGCCACTGCCTGCGGCCTTTTACCCGCTTGAATCAAGGCCTGCCCTCGCTCCAGATAATAACCGGCTGCCTGCCGCCGTCCCTCTTTCAACAGTTCCAAGGCCGTGGGCTGGCGGGGGTCAAGGGTAAGGATGTGCTGTAACTGCTCCTCAACCGCCTTGTAATTCCGGCGCTGCATATATATGCGGGCCAGTTGAAAGGCAGCGTCTATCATCTGGGGATCGTATTGCAAGGCCTGGTGGTAGTTACGTAGGGCCAAATCCAGCTTCTTTAAATCATAATAAATCTCCCCCCGCGCCCAATAAGCCTCGCTGAAGGTGTGCTCCACATTCAAGACCGCCGTCAACTTAGACAGCGCCTGTTGATACTGGCCATGGTGATAAGCCATCAGCGCCTGAAGATAAAGATTGGCCACCTCTACCGGCAGCACGCGCCGCCCCCCCGCCACCGTAATCGGCCTTTGCTCCATAAGCTCAGGCGTCCTGGCATAGGGAAGCGAGGGTGGAGCAGTAGTTCTTGGGACACAAGCCGCCAGCAGCAGGCATAAGCAGACTAGATTTAAGTTTTTCATTATTCCAACGCCAATGTAGGGGCAGCCCTTGTGGCTGCCCGTGATTGTCTCCTCCCCCCTTGTGGGGGAGGATTAAGGTGGGGGGACTTAACTACCAATCAATCACCCCCACCCTAGCCCTCCCCCCTCAAGGGGGAGGAGATTTTATTAAACTAATGCAGCCTCTTGCTTGTCTTCCAGTTGCTGATTGATAATCCCGGCGGTATGGCTATCGGTTTTGGCTTCCACCAGCATTTTATCGGGCAGGTATTCAATCTTCAGCACCCGCCCTTTCTGGTGCAGCAGGGCCAGCAGGTCGCTTTGGGCGTAGGGCAGGGCAATCTCCATATTGGTTTCTTGTTTGACCGCCAAGCCCCCCAGCTCTACTCCGAGCCTGGTCAGCAGGCAGTCGAGCCCTGTTCCCCGCAAGGCGGAGACGGCACAAGCGCCCGGCACCCGGGCCAGCAGGCAGTTGACCGTGTTCTGGTGCTGAAAGCGGTCAATCTTGTTCAGCACCGGCAGGCAGGGCTTATCCGACAGCCCCAG
>QIFF01000143.1 GCA_003230635.1 bacterium
CCTTGCGCTTGATGGGGCGTACATACTTTAAGTGGTGATAGCCCAGATTGTACTTGCCCGAGGTCAGCATCTGGGAGTGTCCCTGCACGCTTCCGTCTGCTTGGATGTCCAACTGAATGTTTTTGGTGATTTTATTATCTTCGGCTTTCAGAGAGGGAGTTCTCACAAAGCGGGCGCCGTCTTCAAAAAACACCAGGGTTTCCCGATCCTGATTGCCGGAGGGGATATGCCCGAAAGTGCAGGTTTCATAAGTGGGATCCAACCAAATCAATTCCCCCTCAATCTCCGCCGCAGCAATGCAGTGGTTAAACTGCAACATGGGAAGTTCCTTGACCACCCGCCCGCTGTTCTGAGTATTGATTAAGACCAGATAGGCCTTAATTCCAGCCTCACGCAGCATACTGACCAGGAGGGAGGACTGATCCTTACAATCACCGTATTTATTCTTAAAAATCTCGCTGACCGCATGGGGTTTATAGCCGGAAACCCCATACTCCAGGCCCACATAGCGTACCTGGGGCGCTACCCAGTGAAAAATCTCCCGCGCCTTATCCCGCAGGTTTTTCTGACCGGTGGTCAACTCGGCCACCTTTTGCCGAATTGCCTCATCCGGTTTAAGCTGATCCTGCGCCAACCCACTAAACCAAGTTGATATTTCCCGCCAGTCATCAAAAGAAGAAATCATCATATAGGGCAAAATATCACCCCAGGGGGGCATCATCGGCTCGGGGATGATCTGGACGGTATCCCTAAGCTCCCAGCGGTGGGTTGTAGTGTCGGTTCCTTCTTCAACCCGGGGTTCAAGCTTGTCTCTCCTTAAAAAACGAGCCTGCCAGGTGCGCCCCTTGGGCACGGTCAGGGACACCCGCTGAATTAGTTTTGGCTCATGGGATTGCAGGGATTTGCTGAGTTGGAAATCATCACCCTCGGTAATCAAGTGCGAGGAAGTAATGGTGGCCTGGTACTCAATCACCGACCCCACCACCACCTCGGGCATGGAAATCACCAGCACCTTGACATTGCTGTACATGGGGAAGCCGGACCAGGGGCTTAGCTCGCGCCAGGATTTTTTGCCCACCGGCACAACTGTTCCATCATCTTTAATGGTGCGGGCGAAATCAACCTTAATCGTCTGATAGGTGGAATCAAAGCCCAACTCTACCTCCCCGAAGCCCTTGCCCCGGTCATCCAGGATTTTGATCAGCTTATGAATGGTGGTGGTTTGGGTATTGTCGGCGTGAATGACCGTCTGGATTTCATCCAGCAAAATCGCCGCCCCGGCGTTGGGATAATCCTCGCTGCCCGGGGCGTTCTGAATCAGGGTCTTGACCTCGTCATTCTCCAAAGATGCCAGGGTGGTTTTCCCGGACTTGGCCTCAATCTCGGCCAGGTGGCGGCGGGAGTTTTGGGCAAATTCACTCTGGGGGGCTTGCTTAATAATATCTTGATAATGCCCAATAGCCTCATTAAAGAGATGCTGTTTCTCCTTGACCAGGCCCAGGTAATACTGCGCTTCAGGGCTTTTGGGCTTTAGCGAATTCCAGCGCTCAAGGGCCTGCTTGGCCCGGGGAAGCTGGTTCAAGCGGTAATGAGCCAGGGCCAAAACCCGCAACCCGGCGGCGGGAACAGTCTCCATCGTTTCCAGCAGCTTTATGCTCCGGGCATACTCCCCCTGCTGTAAATAAACCCCGGCCAGCTTCAAGCGCGCCTCACCAGCCAGCGAAGGATCGGCCAAAGCCGCCTGGTACTCCGCCTTGCTCTGCTCCAGCAAACGCTTGGCCCGGCTTTGGTAAAATACACCCTGCTGGAGGTGATTTCTGGCCTGCTCAGCATTTTGCGCACAAGCGGCCAGGCTGGCTAATACCACTACCAGCAAAAGAACCAGTCTGTTTGTTAAGCCCTTAGATATTTTCATTTCTTCCTTTGTCCAGAAAATGCAACCCTGCTGAAGATAGCACAGCGACTGGCTAAAATCAAGGCTCGCGCAAGCCGGTAATCCATTGACAACAGCTCAGGAAGCCTTTATTATGACTAGGCCACCCTTAATCAAAAAAACACCGCCACCATGAAAACTAATCCCGAATATATCATTGACAAAATCGCCCAGGCGGGAGTGGTGGGTGCCGGGGGGGCCGGATTTCCTACTCATGCCAAACTGGGGCAGCCGGTTGAGATGGTAATTGCCAACGGGGCCGAATGCGAACCCTTGCTCGCCAGCGACGTAACCTTGCTTGAACATCATTCCCCCCAGATGATTCAAGGGCTGCTGCTGGTTATGGCCGCTGCGCAGGCCGGGCAGGGAGTAATCGCCCTCAAAGCCAAGCATTCTTCCTTAATAGATATTCTCCGGCAAAAGATAGACCCTTACCCTCAGTTAAAACTCCACCTGCTGAATGATTTTTATCCGGCCGGGGACGAGCATACCTTGATTAACGAGGTCAGCGGCAAATGCGTCCCGCCCGGGCAGTTTCCCCCCTCAGTGGGCATCGTAGTAAACAACGTTACCACCCTCCGACAGGTTGCCGCCGCTTTCTCCGGCCAGCCGGTAACCTCCCGCTACGTCACCGTGGCAGGAGAAGTGCGCCGGCCCCTGGTGATTGACACCCCCATCGGTATCCCCTTAAGCCAGCTTGTGGCTGCGGCCGGCGGCAGTCTGCTGGATGAGTACAGAATAATCGTTGGCGGCCCGATGATGGGGCGCCTGGCAGCCGACCCGGAACAAGAAGTCAGCACCAAAACCATATCAGGCATAGTGGTCGTTTCCCCGCAGCACTGGTTGGTGCAGCGCACCCAGATAAAGCCGGCCCAACAACTGCAACGGGCTAAATCCGCCTGCGACAACTGTCGTATGTGCACAGATCTGTGCCCCCGTTACCTGCTGGGGCACCCCTTAGAACCCCATTTGAGCATGCAGGCCCTGGCCCACCAGCAAATAGACGCCAGTCAACACCTTACCTCCGCCCTGCTCTGCTGCCAGTGCGGAATTTGCGACACCATTGCCTGCCCCTGCAACCTCTCCCCCCGCGCCCTCTACCAGGAATTGCGAAAAGAATTCGCCCATCAAAAGCTTTCTCCCCAAAAATTTGTTGCCCGCCCGGTTGCTCCGGAACGTGAACAGCGGCGAACACCCTTAGCAAAGATTCAGCAGCGCCTCAACCTCAGCCAGTTCGCCAGACAAAAACCAACCCTTGCCCCCTCAGCCCTGTTCCCCGACCGAGTACGAATTAAACTCAAACAACACGTAGGCAGTGCGGCGATTCCAGTAGTAAAGACAGGAGATACGGTAAGCAAAGGCCAATTGCTGGGCGAAATCCCCGAGGGCAAACTGGGAGCGAGGGTACACGCCTCTATTGGTGGGCTGGTAACTAGGGTAGAGAAGGATTTTGTGGAGGTTAGCCGTTGCTAATTGTTAATTTCTTGTTATTGTTGGGTTTCGTCCCTCAGCCCAACTTGCTACTCCGTTACTTCAACCTTGCTAACAAAATAAGTTCTTGAACTGTAGTTCTTAAATCAGGGATAATTTTATCAATATCCTGTCTATGTGCAAGAAATCTACGACTATGAGCTGATTTATCCCCAATATCTTTAAGATTGCGGAGAGATCTCTTAGTATTTCTACTAATTGACCAACTAGATTCGTTTAAAGTTGCGGTTATTAACTGTTTTAAATAAAGAAAGTCTCCATTACTGTTTTTTATTTTTGAAGGAATCCTCTGTGCTTCAAAACATTCTATTATTAGAGTTTCTATTAACCTGCGTATCATTACTCCAGATGCATCATACCAGCCTTTATCATATGCCCCATTAATCTGATGAACAATTTTTTCTATATACTGTCTAGTTTCTCGAACTAATGAAAAATAGATGACTTTTTCAGTTGGACTACGGGCACCTTCTTCAGGTGGCTTTATTAGTTTTTGCACATCATTGTTAATATTTTTAGCAAGTTCAACAAAACTGTTGCTATCAATAAACATAGATTATTTACTCCCAAAACCTTTTAGATGCTTTGACATGCTTTCAAATATTTTATCTATTTGTTCCGCAGTTGTTTCTGGAGAAATATGTATCTGTATGTCAATATGAAGTGATGGTGGTCCCAGAGATAATTTTTCATCAGTTTTAGGTTCTTCAGAGGCAGTTGTTTCTTCTGGGCGAGGTTTCTCAACTTTCTTTTTAGACGTTGATTTTTTAGTTGACTGTTTTGTTTTAGGAGCAGGTGTTTTTGAAGCAGTATTTATTACTTCTTCCGCTTTACTTGTATCAGCATCTAGAAGTAGTAAATAAAATTTAGCTAATTTTACTCCAGCCTGGCCACCCACGTGACAATAATTCATAAACCATGATTTTACATCGTCAAGTGGGGCAGATTTATCATGATACAGATCACGTAGTTCTTGAGGATACAGGTTAGTAATTATAGTCTTACATACATCACTATACTTTGAGTCATCTCGCCAATCAAAGGCAAGATTTGTTGGCGCACCTGTTTCGTCTATCAAACCTATACTTCTCATTGGGCTAATCACATTTGCATTTGCTGATTGGTCTTGCATCTTGAGAGCACTTGCAACATAAGACTTTGTTACTTGGCCTGGCACACGTTGATGAAATTGTTTACGTAATCGCCACCAATTTATTTCTGCCATTTTTGGGAAACTGGGTCTTTTCTCTTGTGCCATGACGCCTCCTCAAATAATAAGTTGTTATTTCGATGTTTCGGTTTCTCCTGAAGCCGAAACCTGTAAGGGCAACATTACCCCTTTTTTCTTTCGGCTTGGGGAGAAGCCGAAAGACCGATCCGCCCTATTTAATGTAAACTAGATTGATTGTAACATTTGTCACTTTAAAAGCAAAGAATTTTTTGTTGCCTGCTACGGTTTCGATCTTCTGGCGTTGGACAAACCGAAAGACCAGAATCAAGCGTTGACCATTGGAAGCAAACAGGGTATATTAGCAACTGAGAATTTATATGTAGGGGCTGACCTCTGTGTCGGCCTGTGTGACTGAAGCTGAGGAGCGTCCAATGCTGGATCAATATGGAAAGATACTCGTGACCGGGGGCTTAGGCTTCATCGGCAGCCACCTTGTC